>JAWVDX010000026.1:0-13282 GCA_033857015.1 Gaiellaceae bacterium | reverse complement strand
GGTGCAGGTACCAACGGAGCAGGCGGCCGAGTGGGACGACCTCGCCGCCGGGGACGAGGCGGAGCGGCGGCTCGACGGCCTCGCCGTCGTCGCGGTGGTCGACGGCGTGGCGCCGATGCAGGCCGGCGCGCTCGACGTGCGGGTGGAGCGTCGCAGCGTGGCGACGCTGCCGCCGGGTCTCGGCTGGCGCGTCTCCGCCGAAGGAGCGGCGCAGCTGCTCGTCGCGGAGGTCGCGCAGCGCTGACGGCGGCCGCCGCCGCTGCATGGAAGACTGTCGCGCGTGGAGAAGCCCTCGCAGAAAACCAAAGACCTGTTCGAAGAAGTCGCAGAGGATCTGCGCATGCGGCACGGCGGTGTCACCACCGGGCCGATGTTCGGGGCGCCGTCGCTGAAGCTCCAGGGCAAGGCGATTGCCTGCCTCTACGGCGATGCGATGGTCTTCAAGCTCGACGGCGACATCCATGCGAAGGCTCTTGCGCTGCCGGGAGCGCAGCTGTTCGAGCCGATGGAAGGGCGCGCGATGAAGGCGTGGGTGCAGGTACCAACGGAGCAGGCGGCCGAGTGGGACGACCTCGCCGAGCGGGCGTACGTCCGCCTCGCCGCCGAGCTCGGCGTTTCTTAGGCGCGCTGCGCGAACCATCCCTGGCGCTCCTCGTCGTGGAAGACCACGACCGCCTGCCCGCTCTCCAGCACGACGTCGAAGTAACGGCGATCGAGCGGCTCCTCGGTCCACCAGCGGTCGACGACGCGCCACTCCTCGCGGATCGTTAGCACGAGGAACCGGTTCACCGAGCGCGGCTTTCCGTCGAATGCCGCCTCGACGAGCGCCGCCCGCGGCTCGTTCAGTCGTCCCGCGGAACGACGAGCGCGCGTGCTTCCGGAATGCGCGACCATGGTGCCACCTCCACGACCTGACCTACCGAACCCGACCCCGTGCTGGCTCGCACCTGACGGAGCCCCTGCCTGAGGCGGCGATCGACCTCCGCCCCTGCGGCCTGCAACAGCTCGAGCTGCTCCCCCACTTCCTCGGCGAGCGAGACGAGCTCGAGACGCAGCTCCAGGACGGGCGCCGGCAGCTCGACGAGCTTGGGCGCGAGCGCCGCCTTGATCTTCGCCGGCTCCGCGCTCGGCTCCCGCAACGTCGCGGTGCGCCGCCACGACCCGCCGCCGACGAGCTGCGCCGAGAGCGCCAGCTTGCGGATGAACCGCCCGCCTCGCTCCGGACGCTCCAGCACGCGGTCGAGGAGCGCCGTGAACGCGCGGCGCAACGTCAGCTCGTTCGCGACCGCCTCGGGGAACGCCAGCGCCTCGACAATCTCCTCGCCCAGCCGGCGCGCCTGCACCTTGGCCCCCGACCCGCCCCGGGCCAGCTGCCACGCCTCCCTGCCGTCGGCGCTCAAGCGTTCCGCGACCGCTCCTGCCGGGAGCGCCGCGAGCTCGCCCAGGCGCCGCACCCCGAGCTCGCGCAGCTCCGCTCGCTCGCGCGGCTGCAGCGGCAGGAGCTCCAGGGGCAGCGGCGCGAGCAACTCGCGCGCCTGGGACGCCTCGCCGACCAGCAACGCCTGTCCCGGCCGCGCCACGGATGCCGCAGCCAGCGCAGCGAAGCGCCGTGCTGCCGCACCCGCGCGCGGATCCCATTCCGGCCCGACCGCCTTCAACGCCCGCAGCAGCGCCTTCTCGACACCGCCGTAGAGTCGTTCAACCCCGCGCGTCTCGAAATACACCGTGCCCCGCTCGGCCGGCTCGACGGAGAGCCCCGCGTCCTCGAGCCTCCGCAAAAGCCCCTCCCACTCCTGCTCGGCGCGCGCCGGATCCCGATCGACGAGCACGAGCTCGGGACAGGTCGCCAGCGCCTCGCCCATCCGCATCCCCGACCGCACCCCGGACGCCTCGGCGATCGCGGTCACCGGCCCCAGCAACGGCTCCTCGCCGGTGCTCGGCGCCAGCGCCGCGGGACGCAGCATCAACCGCGGCCGCTCGAGCAGAGCCGCCCTGAGCTCGAAGCCGTCGATGAGGATGCACGCGATCACCGGAACAGGTGTTCTACACGAACACATGTTCGTATGTCAAGGAAGAATTCGGGCTCGACAGGCCTCGCCTCGTGCATAGGCTGCGTGGATGCGCACGCTCGCAGCCCTCATCCTCTTGGCTGGCGCAGTTGGAGCAACGCCGCCGTCGCCGAACGACCATTTGCTCGTGCTCGGGAAGCGGGTCGGACCGTTCTACTACCACTCCTCCCACGAAAGCCAGAGCGACTACGCCGCGGCGCGCACGGCCTTCGGACGTCCAACGAGCCAGCGCGTCGACGGGAACTTGTGTCGGGTCACGTGGAAGGCAGCCGGGATCACGATCGGCTTCGCGAGCGACGCTCGTCCGTGCGCACCGAAGACACTCGCAGCGCACGGGCTCTGGTACGGCATGACGCTCTGGGCCGCCACCTGGCACAACACCCGTGGACTGCGGATCGGTATGTCCACAGCGGCGGTGCGCCACCTGTATCCAGGAGCTTCCGGCAACACGCACCGCCTGATCCTCGCGACGCACCGCGACCAGGAGCTCACTTTCGTCCTCCTAGCCGTGACGCTCGCGCAGGGGAAGGTCGTCGCGATCGACGTGCCGGCCGACTTCGTCTACTGAGGCCACTCCGAGAGAGCCTGCCTCACCCCACGAGCCGGAACAGCGCCAGGCTCCGCGGCGGATCCACCGACAGCCGCGTGATCGTCAGCGACCCCTGCGCGTTGTCGTACAGCTCCGTCCCGCCGACGATCGCGAGCTCGTAGAACTGCCGGTAGCGCAGCGGGCCCGACACCATCAGCTTCCCCTTCGGCAGGAAGAACGTGCCGGAGCAGAGCCTGGAGCGGCCCGCCGTGACGGTGCAGACGAACTCCGAATGCCCGATCGGCTTGTCGGTGATGTGACGGTTGTAGAGCGTCTGGCGGACGACCTGGACGTCGCCGGGGCTCGTTCCCTTCGCCCCCGTGTCGACGCTTGTGATCTGCTCCTTCTCCGCCGTGATCCGGACGGTCGCCGGCCCCGTGCTCGCGAAGAGCACGCTCGATCCCCCCGCGACTGCGGCGGCGACGATGCCGGCTGCGACCACGACTGGAAACCCCCTCATGCGTTGCTCCTTTCACTGCCGGCCTGCGCGGGCGACTGGGCTGCGCTCGCGTCAGGAAGCTCGATCTCGAATGTCGTCCCCTGTCCCTCTGCGCTCGTGAAGTCCATGCGACCTCCGTGCGCCTCGACCACCGCGCGGGCGAACGCGAGGCCGAGCCCCGAGCCGGCGATGCCGCGGGCTGCAGCATCGCCGCGGAAGAACTTCGTGAAGACCCGCGCCTGCTCCTTGTCGGGAATGCCGATCCCCTCGTCGTGCACGCGCACGAGCACGTGCCCGTCGACGTGCTCCGCGACCACCGTGACGCGGCCTCCATCCGGGGAGTACTTGATCGCGTTCGAGAGCAGGTTGCCGACGACCTGGGCGAGCCGGCCCTCGTCGCCGACCACCGGGAGCGACGCGTCCTCGAGCTCGAGCGCGATCTCGTGCGCCTCGCTGTGGGCGGAGTAGAGCTCCGTCTGTTGCCGGAGGAGCGCCGCCAGCTCGACCTGGTCGTTGCGCAGCTCGAGGCGCCCGTCCTCGAGCTGCTGCACGCTCAGGAAGTCGTCGAGCAGCGTGGCGAGGCGCTGGCCCTGCCCGGCGATGATCTCCAGGTAGCGCTGCCTCGCCTCCTCGTCGAGGTCGCCGCGGGTCAGGAGGGAGGTGAAGCCGAGCATGCTCGTGAGCGGCGTCCGCAGCTCGTGGGAGACGATGCTGACGAGCTCGGACTTGGCGTGCTCGCTGTCGCGCAGCTGCTCGTTCTGCGCCTCCAGCTCGCGGCGGCGGGCCTCCAGCTGGCGCGCCATCGAGTTGAACGCGCGCGTCAGCTCGCCGACCTCGCCGGGGCCCATCTCGGTCAGCCCGACGATGACGTCGCCGGCCGCCAGGCGTTGCGCTTCGCCTGCGACCTGGCGCACGGGGCGGGCGATCGAGCGGGCGATGTAGATCGCGAAGAGCACGACGATCGCGGAGAGCGCGGTCAGGCCGACGATCGCGACGATGACCGCGCGGCGCGACTGCCGGTCGGCGTCCGCGGCGCTGCGGTCGGCCAGGCTCTGCTCCTGCCCGAGGATCGTCGTGAAGCGCGAGCGGATCGCGTCGATGCGGCGCTTGCCCTCGGCCGTCGCGACCGGCGTGCTCGCGGCGGCCGGCTGGTCGCGTGCGATCGCCACGAGCGGCGCCGAGTAGTCCTCGATGTACGCCGTGATGAGCCCGGCTAGCTCGCGCGCGCGGCTCGCCTGACGCGGCTCGGTCGCAGCGAGGCGCTTGAAAGACTGGAGGTGCGACGGCAGCGCGGCGCGGGCCTTCACCCACGGCTCGAGGAAGCGGGTGTCGCCGGTGATCGCGAGCCCGCGCAGGCCGGTCTCCAGGTCGACGACGAGACCCTGGACGTCGAGCGTCGCGGAGGTCAGGTCCTGCGCCCGCACCTCGCGGTGCGCGGCTGCGCGGGCGGCGAACACGGCGCTGAGGAGGCCGACCGCGACGGCCGCGACGACGATGCCGAGCGTGACCGAGGCGATCGTCGTCCGGACGGTCAGCGAGCTGGAGCGCCAGCGTCTCATCCTGTCCTCGCTACCGCCCCACGAGGTCGTCCACCGCGGCGACGAGCTCGTCCGGGTCGAAGGGCTTCGCGACGAAGCGGTCGGCGCCCGCGTCCAGCGCCTCGCGCTCGAGATGGCTCCAGGCGGAGACGACGACAACGGGCAACCCCTCGAGGCGCGGGTCCGCACGCACCGCGGCGAGCACGTCCACCCCGCTCGTGCGCGGCAGCATCAGGTCGAGCACGACGACCGCCGGCACCCGTCGCGCCAGTACCTCGAGCGCCTCGTCGCCGTCCTTCGCCTCGACGAACTCGAAGCGGTCGCCGAGCACGGCGCGGATCAGCTCGCGGAGGCTGTCCTCGTCGTCGCAGACAAGCACCATAGGGACGCCGGCGGCGTCGGAACGTGGATCTTGCGACTCCAGGTCATCCCCCTCCGTGGCGACTCCACCCTCGAGGAAACTCTACCTTCGATGGGATTTACCGTCCGAAGGCGAGTTCCTACAGCGCGACTTCGGCTGCCGCGCCGACCATGCGCGTGAAGCGCGCCACCACGTCGATCGCGCTCTCGCGCGCGCACCAGGCGATGTCCTCCTCGAGGCCGGCGCCGCGGAGGTTGCGGGCGCTCTGGCTGGCGCCGAGCCCTTCCTCGGCGGAGCGGAAGGAGGAGGCGATGCGCAGCGCCGCCGCTGCGGAATCCGCGGGCTCGCCGCCGATCGCCGCGGCGATGCGGCCGGCGCAGTAGGCGTCGTCCAGCGCGAGCTCGCCGCGGACGCCCGCGCAGAGGATCGCCACCTCCTCGGCCCCGCTCGCGCGCACCTCCGCGGCCAGGGCACCGAGGTTGAGGAGCGACCCGACGAGCACCCGCTCGCAGCGCTCCACCGCGGCGACGAGGAGCCGCGTCCCGTTGGTCGTCGAGAGGACGAGGGTCGGCGCGGCGGGCTCCCCGGCGAACTCGCGCGGCGAATTGCCGAAGTCGAAGCCGGGGATCTTCACGGCCTTGCGCTCGCCGCCGGTGACCGCCGGCGCCTCCTGCACGGCCAGCGCGCGGGCCTCGTCGACCTCGGCGCAGCAGAGCACGCGCTCGTAGCCGGAGGCGAGCGCCTGGGTCATGGTCGAGGTCGCGCGCAGGACGTCCACGACGATTCCGAGCGGCGCCCCGACCTGCTCGGCCGGTGTGAAGGCAACGTGGACGCGCACATGAGTACGCTACTCCGAATGTCGTCCCTGCCTCATTGCTACCGCCATCCGGACCGCGAGACGGGCCTTTCCTGCTCCGAGTGCGGACGGCCGATCTGCACCGAGTGCGTGACCTACGCGCCGGTCGGGCTACGCTGCCCGGATCACTCCGGCAAGCCGCAGGGGAAGGCGAAAGTGGCGGCTGCCGTCGGGGCGCGCGGGGACGACAGCCTCACGCGCCTCCTGATCGCGCTGAACGTCGGGATCTTCCTGGCCGAGATCGCAACCGGCGCCTCGCTGAACAACTTCTACGGCTCGACCCTCGCGGCGAAGCTCGCCGTCGACGGGCCGGATGTCGCGAACGGAGAGTGGTGGCGGATCGTCACCTCCGGGTTCATCCACTACGGGATCCTGCACCTCGCGATGAACATGTACGCGCTCTATCTGCTCGGCGGCTCGCTCGAGCGGATCATGGGCCGCGGTCGCTTCCTGATCATCTACCTCGCCTCGCTGGTCGCGGGCTCGGCGGGCGCGCTGCTGCTCACCTCCTGCGCTGCGACGGGCGGCGCATCGGGCGCGATCTTCGGCCTGCTCGGCGCGGCGCTCGTGCTCGAGCGGCAGAAGGTGATCGCGGGGGGCAACATCATCGGCATCCTCGTCATCAACCTCGCCTTCACGCTCGGCATCCCGGGGATCTCGATCGGCGGTCACCTCGGTGGCTTCGTCGGGGGCGCGCTCGTCACGCTCCTGTTCTCGCGCTTCGGCCGCGGGCACGCGCTGTACGGCAAGCTCGGCCTGGTCGGCGGCCTCGGCTCGCTCGCGGTCATCGTGTTCTCGAGCGGCCTTGCGATCTGGACGGCGAACAACGTCTACAGCTGTTTCAGGGGTCTCTGGAGCTTCTGAAAAGCTGAGCTAAGGTGAGGGAGTGACCCCCCGGCCGCTCCTGCTCGCAGTAGCCGTGATCGCGAGTCTCACCCTGGCTTCCTCCGGTGGGGCGTCTTCGCGCAGTGCCCGCCCGCTGCTCGGGATCAGGGGCGACTCGCCCCGCTTCCAGGGGCTGACGGCGCAGGACTCGACAGTGATCCATCAGATCGTCGGCTGGGGTCAGGGCGACAGCTGGGGGACGCCACTCGCGAGCCTGCTCCGCCAGATGGGGGAGGTGCCGCTCCTCGCGCTGAACACGACGGCGAAGTGGCCGAGCCGGGCCGAGGCGATCACGCCCGCGCAGATCGCGGCAGGCGCCGGCGACGGCTATCTGCTCGCGATCAACAGGGCGATCAACGCCTTCGGCGGCATGCTCTACCTGCGCCCGTTCGGGGAGATGAACGGGCACTGGAACAAGTACTGCGCCTTCACGAGGACGGGGCGTGCGAAGCCCGGTCATTCGACTGCCTTGTTCCGCCAGGCGTTCGCACGGGTCTATCTCGTCGCCCACGGCGGCTCGCTGGCCGGGATCGATGCCGCGCTCGCCGCGCGCAAGATGCCACCGGTGCGCGGCGCGCAGAGTGACCTCCCGGCGAATCCCTTCCCCACGCTGCGCGTGATCTGGAACCCGCAGGGCTTCGGTGCGCCGGACATCCGCGGCAACTCGGCGCAGGCCTACTACCCGGGCGACGCGTTCGTGGACGTGGTCGGCGACGACCTCTACGACATCGGGACAAAGGCCGAGTGGCCCGCGGCCGACGCGCTTTACAAGGCGCATCCGACGAAGCCGTTCGCGTTCCCCGAGTGGGGCCTCTGGGGCATCGACGATCCCGCCTTCATCCGGAAGATGCGCGACTTCGTCAAGACGCACCCGCGCACGGAGATGCTGGCCTACTTCGACAGCAAGCCCGGCTCGATCTTCGACCTCGCGTCGAAGCCGCTCAGCACGGCCGCCTACCGGGCCGCCATCACGCCCCTGGGCTAGCCGACCCGACCGCAACACTGCGGGGGTGCTCCACGACCTCGTGCACATGGGGGTCCCACCGGGCGAGAAGGCGCTGCGGACGGTCGCGGTCTACCTTGCCCTCCTGCTGCTCCTGCGCGTCGGCGGCAAGCGGCAGCTGGCGCAGATGAACACGTTCGACCTGATCGTGCTGCTCCTGCTCTCCAATGTGGTGCAGAACGCGGTGATCGGCAACGACAACTCGCTCGTCGGAGGGCTGCTGGGCGCGGCGGTGCTCGTGGCTGCGAACTACCTCATCGTCCGGGCGACCTTCCTGCACGCGCTGGTGACGCGGATCCTCCAGGGCTCGCCGACGACGCTGGTCCATAACGGACAGGTCGACGACCGGGCACTGCGCCACGAGCTGATCACGCGCGCGGAGCTCGACGCGGTGCTCCGCCGTCAGGGCGTGGACGGGCTCGGCGCCGTCGAGGAGGTCGTCATCGAGCCCGAGGGGAGCATCTCGGCGACACAGAAGCCCCAGCCCTCGCTGCAGGACGTGCTCGATGCGCTGCAGCGCATCGAGGCGCGCCTAGCTGTCTAGGAAGACGGCCAGCGTCGCCGTGAAGCCGTGCACGAAGGCGCGGCCGCCGACGGGGCCGATCTCCCCGCCGCAGAAGAAGCCCGCGAGCGCTGGCGTCTCGAGCGCCCGGGTGACGGCGCGGGCGTCGTGGTGCGGCTCGCCGAACATCCCCGTGCCGCGGCCGTTGCAGGTGAAGAGAAGCGCTCCGGCGGCGCGCTCGCCGTTGAGCGAGGCGCCGAGCGCGTGGAGCAGGTCCTCGTCGGCGCTGCGCGCGTCGCGCACGTGGAAGCGCAGCGTCTGCCCCACCCGCACCTCCGCCCCGACCGCGATCGCGCCTGTCTCCTCGTCCGCGCCGACGAGGCCGCGGATCAGGTAGTCGCCGCGCCCGTACTCGGCCTTGTTCTCGTCTATCACGAGCCCGACCATCAGCCCCTCGAGCGCCAGCGCCTGCAGCTCCGGGGAGAGCGACTCGACGTCGACGCGCAGTCGGTCGAGCGCGGGCTCGCCGGCGAGCTCGTAGACGATGTTGTCCTCGGCCGCGGTGACGACCGCCTCGCGGCCGATCGGCGCGCACCCCTGCGAGACGACGGTGCGCACCGGGACGTCACGAAGCGTCACGCCCACGAGCCCCTCGTGGACGACCCGGTCGTCGATCAGCAGCGTCTGGCGGCCGGGCGGGCCGCCTGCGGCGATGCCGCCGACGAGCGGCAGCTCCGGCGTGAGCTCGTTGAGCCGCTCGACGAAGGGCGTCGCGGGGAAGGTGGTGAAGTCGACGCAGACCGCGACGAGATCCGGCTCGTGGAGCTCCGGGAAGCCGGTCACGGCGATCCCCTCGTCGCCGCTGTACGCGACGGCGTGGAAGGTCTCGATCTCGGCGTCCTCCGGGAGCGAGGCGGCCCAGAGCGAGAGTGCGGGGCCCTGCTCGAGCTCGCGGTCGCCACCGACGATCCCTTCCGCGACGCAGCCGATCAGGTGGCGCGGGGCGAGGGCGGCGTGCACCGCGTGCAGCGTTGCCGCCGCACTCTCCGCGTGCTCCGCCGAGAGGAAGAGGCAGACGAGGTCGGGCTCCGCGCCCGCGAGGCCGGCCCGAACGGAGGCGACCGCCTCGGCCACCGCCTCGTCGGTCGCGCGGAGGCGCGACAGTCCTGCGCCGATCCGCGTCATGCCGCTCTCCTGCGGCGGCGCGCGCGGTACTCGGCGATCCAGGCGGCGATGCGGAGCCCCTGCCACACGGGCGTCAGGATCACGTAGAAGAGGATCACCGCGAAGACGAGGATCACCGACCACCAGGCCCAGCGCCACAGCGGGACAGGCGGCTTCGGGCGTGCCGCCGCAGGCACGACGCTCTCGCTCATCGTCTCAGCGTACTCGACTAGCAGTGGGCGAGGGCCGAGGCGTAGAACGCGAGGTAGGCGGGCTCGTGCGCCCACCAGTAGCCATGCTCGTGACCGCCTGGCGCGGTGTGGAACTGCACGTGCTGCCCGTGGGCGCGCAGGATCCCGGCGAGCGCTCTTCCCGCATGGAAGAACGGGTCGTCGTCGCCGGCGTCGATCCAGACCCGCGCCCGGCCGAGCGGACGCCGGCGCGCGCCGGCAAGCGCAAGGACGTCGTGGCGGGCGAAGTCGGTCGCGTCGTCGAAGGCGCCCGCGGGAGTCTCGGCACCGGTTCGCCACAGCGCAGCCGAGTGCGCACCGACCGCGCAGAAGCGATGCGGATGCTCGAGGGCCAGGTCGAGCGCGCCGAACCCACCCATCGAGATGCCGCCGATCGCGACACGGCGCGGGTCTGCGTGGAGCCGCGCGATCCCCGCCGGAATCGCCTCCTCCATGACGTAGCGCCCCCATGGCCCGTCGGCGCGGTCGTGGTAGTAGCTGTGGTTCCCCCCGCTGACCAGGATTAGATCCGGTGCGCGCTTGCCGAGGCGCGCCAGCTCGGCGAACCACTGATCGTCGAGGAAATTGTCCGGATGACCGCTGCGCCCGTGGAGCAGCACGACCACCGGCCGGCCGGCTCCGCCGCCACGGGGCGTGACGACGATCTCCTCGAGGCGCTGATGCAGCAGGCGGCTTGTCAGGCTGAACCGCGTCACCCGCGCTCCGCGGGGGTCGGGCCAGAGCATGCGCCCGTAGTGGTGAAGCGCTCCGGCGGCTCCGGCCAGGAGGATCAGCGTGACGACGAGGAGCCTGCGCACGGCGCCACCGTCCCCGGGCGCGGCAAAGCGCCGGCTAACCAGGGGCTGTTAGCGCTGCAGCTGCGAGAAGTCGCCGAGCTGGCGGAGCGCGTCGCGCACATCGAGGAGCAGGCGCAGGCGGTTCGTGCGGACGTCCGCGTCTTCCGCCATCACCAGCACCTCGTCGAAGAAGCGCTCGAGCGGCTCGGCCAAGCGGGCGCCGGCCGTGAAGGCGGCGTCGAAATCGCGCGCGGCGAGCGCCTCGGCGATCGCGGGCTCGACCTCGGCGAGGAGGGTCGCGACCTCCTTCTCCGCCGGCTCGACGAGCAGGTCGGGACGGAGCTCTGCGTCGACCTCGTGCTTGGCGGCGATCCGCTCGGCGCGGGTGTAGGCGGTGTGCAGCCTGGCGAGCCGCTCCTCCTCGAGCGCGCCGAGCGCCTGGGCGAGGCGGGCCAGCGCGCCGAGCTCGCGCACCGACGAGGCGCGCACGGCGCGCAGCACCTCGACGGGCAGGCCGAGGATGCCCTCGAGCCGCTCCTCGACGAAGTCGGCCGCCTCCTCGGGGAGCAGGTCGAGGTCGATCGCCAGCTCGCCCTCGAGCGCGAGGCGGCAGAGCCCGATCGCGGCGCGGCGCAAGCCGAAGGGGTCACGCGAGCCGGTCGGCCGCTTGCCGAGCTCGAAGGCCACGCGCAGGTTGTCGAGCTTGTCCGCGGCGGCCAGGAGCCTGCCGGGCTCGGTGCTAGGCAGCGGGCCGCCGGCCGAGTCCGGGAGGTACTGCTCCTCCAGGGCGGCGCAGACGGCCTCGGGATAGCCGGCGAGCCGCGCGTACTCGGCGCCGATGTAGCCCTCGAGCTCGGCGAACTCGCGCACGAGCTCCGCCGCCTGATCCGCCTTGGCGAGGCGGGCCGCCTCGAGCGAGGCCTCCCCGCCCCCGAGCCTGCGGACGAGGTCGACGAGGCGTTCCGCCTTCTCGGCGAAGCTGCCCGCGCCGGCCAGGAAGGTGATCGTCTCGAGCTCCTTGGCGAGGGCGTCGATGCCCTTTGCGACGTCGCGCTCGAAGGTGAAGCTCGCGTCCTCGAGGCGGTCTTCGAGGACGGCCTCGTTCCCGGCCTGGACGACCTCGGCGTTGCCGGCGTTCGCGACGAAGCCGAAGCGCGCGCCCGGGAGCGGGAAGTAGCGCTGGTGCGACTGCATCGCAGTCGCGCGGACGCGCTCCGGGAGCGCGAGGTAGCGCTCGTCGTACTGTCCCTCGAGGACCTGCGGGTGCTCGACGAGGTGGATGACCTCCTCCAGCTTGCCGAGCGGGTCGCTCCACTCGCCGAGGGCGTCGAGGCCCTCCGTGACGATGCGCCGCCGCTCGGCTGCGCTCGGCTCGACGTAGCTCGCCCGGAGGGTGTCCGCATAGGACTCGGCCGTCGGGATCACCACGGTGCGCTCGTCGGCGAGGAAGCGGTGCGCCTGCGAGTACGTCCCCGACGGGATGCCGTCGACGTCGAGGGCGAGCGGCGCCTGGTCGAGGAGCGCCACGAGCCAGCGCACCGGACGGGAGAAGCGCAGGCCGCCCACGCGCCAGACCATCGACTTGCCGAAGGAGAGGCCGCGGACGACGTCGGCGAGGCGCTCCTCGATCGGCGCGCCGGCGACCTCCAGGCCGAGGAAGCCGTCACGCTGCTCGAGCTGCGTTGCGTCCACGCCATGACGGCGCGCGAAGCCCTCGGCCGCCTTCGTCGGCGCGCCGTCTGCGTCGAGGCCGATCCCCAGCGGCGGCCCCTGGAGCCACTGCTTCGGCGGCTCGGGGTCGAAGTCGCGGATCAGGAAGGCGATGCGCCGCGGACCGACGAAGAGCTCGTCCGGAACGCGGCCGAGCGTGGACTGCGTCAGCTCCGGAAGCTGGGCAATCGCCTCGCGGCACGCCGACGCGGGCAGCTCCTCCGTCCCGATCTCAAGCAGGAGCGTCGACATGTGCCTCCTCCCCGGCGGGCTCTTGCTGGGCCGCGTAAAGCTGGGCGACCTCGCGCGCGAGGTTGCGCACGCGCCCGATGTAGGCGGCGCGCTCGGTCACGGAGATCGCTCCGCGAGCGTCGAGCAGGTTGAACGCGTGCGAGGCCTTCAGCACCTGGTCGTAAGCGGGGATCGGCAGGGCCGCCTCGATGAGCGTGCGGCACTCGACCTCGTGCTCGCCGAAGCGCCGCATCAGGATGTCGACCGGTGCGAGCTCGAAGTTGTAGATCGACCACTGGCGCTCGTTCTCGCGATAGACGTCGCCCCAGGTCATGTCGCTCGTCCACTGGAGCTCGAAGGCGCTGCGCTTGCCCTGGAGGAACATCGCGATGCGCTCCAGGCCGTAGGTGATCTCCGCGGGAATGACGTCCAGGTCGAGCCCGCCGACCTGCTGGAAGTACGTGAACTGCGTGATCTCGCGGCCGTCCATCCAGACCTCCCAGCCGAGGCCCCAGGCGCCGAGGGTCGGGCCCTCCCAGTCGTCCTCGACGAAGCGGACGTCGTGCTCGCGGAGGTCGAAGCCGATCGCCTCGAGCGAGCCCAGGTACTGGTCGAGCACATCCTCGGGAGCGGGCTTGAGGATGACCTGGTACTGGAAATAGTGCTGGAAACGCGATGGATTCTCTCCGTAGCGCCCGTCCTTGGGGCGGATCGACGGGGCGACGTACGCGGTGCGCCAGGGCTTCGGGCCGAGACAGCGCAGGACGGTCGCCGGATGGAAGGTGCCGGCGCCGACCTCGGTGTGGTACGGCTGCATGATCACGCAGTCGCGATCCGCCCAGTACTGCTGGAGCGTGGCGATGATCTCCTGGAAGGTCGGCGCGGCCATGGGCGCCAATCCTAGTGCG
>JAWVDX010000025.1:0-6767 GCA_033857015.1 Gaiellaceae bacterium | reverse complement strand
ACATCGGCAAGATCGCGATGCCCGACGGCCTGCTCTCGAAGCCGGCGCCACTCGAGGCCCAGGACTGGACGATGATGCGCGAGCACGCGCTGATCGGCGAGCGGATCGTCAGCCTTGCGCCCGCCCTCGCGGCGACTGCGCGCTTGATCCGCTCGACGCACGAATGGGTCGACGGCACGGGCTATCCCGACGGGTTGGCGGGCGACGAGATCCCGCTCGGGTCGCGGGTCATTGCCGTCTGCGACGCGTTCAACGCGATGACCGGCGAGCGGCCGTACCGCCTCGCGCTGCCAGCCGGGCTGGCGGCCGAGGAGCTCCGGCAGGCCGCCGGGACCCAGTTCGACAGCGAGATCGTCGAGTGCTTCATCGCGCTCATCGCCCCCACGCTCGCGACCGGCGAGTCGACGGCCAACACCGCGGCCTAAGAGCGCTCGAGCGGGCACCTGCGTGCCGCGAACCGGGACCCCTCGTCCAAGCAGAGCGCTCCGCGCAGGCGGAGGATCAGTCCTATGGCTCGCGACTCGAACGCAGCGTCAGCCTGGGCGGCGCCGGCACGGCGGCTCCTCGCCGTCACGCTGCCCCTCGTGGCGGCCGCGCTGCTGCTTGCCGGGGTCGCGTCGGCTGCCTACTCGGTGACCGTCACGCCCGGCACGGTGCTGAACAGCGGCACGGCAAACGGCGCCAAGCTGGGGATCAACCTCGACTACTGGTGGGACAACGACGCCAACCGGCTGAGCGGCTACACCCCGCTCGCCACGGCGCTCGGCAGCGCCAAGCTCAAGGTCTGGCGCTATCCGGGCGGCGAGAAGGCCGACGGCTACCTGTGGTCGACCTCGCCGTTCACCTCGTCGAACCCGCGCCTCGCCCGGATCAGCTCGAGCGACTGGCCCTCGAACGACGCGGCCTACTGGACTCCCGCGGGGAGCGCGACGGGCACGTGGGCGCACCCGGTCATGAGCTTCGACCAGTTCATGACCGCCTGCCAGTCGGCCGGCTGCACGCCGAACCTCGTCGTCGCCTACGACGGCATCTACAAGGCGGCCGCGGCGGGAGGCACCTCGCTGACCTTCCAGCAGGCGCTCGACACCGCGAAGGGCTGGGTGACCTACGCCAAGAGCAAGGGCTACAGCGTCGGCTACTGGGACATCGGGAACGAGACGTGGATGTCCGGCTACATGGGCACCGACCCCGGGCGCACGCAGCAGGCGAACGACTTCGTGACCTTCGCGAATGCAATGCACACGATCGACCCGACGGCGAAGATCTGCACGAACGCCAACACCCAGGCCGACTTCGCGACGCTGCTCTCGATCGCGCACGCCCAGATCGACTGCCTGGTCTCGCACAGCTACCCGGCCTGGCCCTACGTCGACTACAGCAGCTACCTCGGGGCGGCGACCCTGATCCCGGACGAGGTCAACATGGCCTACAACGCGGTGCAGGCCTGCTCGGCGTGCACGGCCGCGGACAAGAGCCGGATCAAGATCGTCGAGAACGAGTACGCCGGCATCACCTACGGGATCAGCGGCACGTGGACCCAGAACGACCTCGGGCACGCGCTGATGACCGCCGAGCTGACCGGTCGCCTGGCACAGGACAGCCGCGTCGCCGCGAGCGAGTACTGGACGACGCGCTGGCTCCATAACACGAGCGACACGCCGAACGACGAGTACGACGCGCTGAACGCGCACAACGGACTGTTCGCCCAGGGCAAGGCGCTGAGCCTCTGGGGCAACAACACGCTGGCGAGCATGGTCTCGGCGACGCCGCAGAGCGGGAAGGTGATTCCCTTCGCGAGCTATGACTCCGGGACGAAGCAGCTGAAGGTCCTCCTGATCAACAAGGACACGGTGGCGAGCACGGTCAACGTGACGCTCTCCGGGTACACCGGCGGTGGCACGACAGGAACGGTCTCGGCGCTCACCGGGTCTGCCTCGACGTCGTTGACACCGTCGGTGGTGGCGCAGGCGAACGTCGCGGTCAGCGGCAACGCGTTCTCGATCAGCCTGAGCCCGACCTCCTTCACGGTCGTCACCATCGCCGCCGGAGCAGGGCCGGGCCCCAACCTGCTGACCAACCCGGGGCTCGAGTCCGGAGTCGGGCAGGCGCCGACCGGGTGGAGCGAGTCGGGGACGAACGTCGATGCCTCCTACTCCGACACGGCGGGCAACAACCACGCGGGGAGCGCGAAAGGCGTGCACTGGAAGGCCAGCGCCTACAACGTCTTCACCTACCAGACGAAGACGGGCCTCGTGAGCGGTCTCTACACCTTCCGGGCCTGGGTCAAGTCCGGTGGCGGCCAGACCTCCGCCGCACTGAGCGCGAAGGGCTACGGTGGAGCGGATCTGAGCACGCCGATCCCGACCACCTCGACCTGGACGCAGGTCACCATCCCGAACGTCAACGTGACGAACGGGACGATCACGGTCGGTCTCGCCTCGACCGCCGGCGCGAGCCAGTGGATCAACTTCGACGACGTCGAGCTCTTCAAGCAGTAGCGACGCGCCGTTGGAGCTCCTGCGCGACGAGCGGATCGAGTTCACGGCCGACGGCCTCTACGCCGAGCGGCGGATCGAGCTCGAGCCGTCCGACTGGAGCGGGTACACCGCGCTCGTGCTCGAGGCGCGGGCCTCGTCGGCCCAGCAGTTCGAGATCGCCCTCGTGACCGACGAGGGAGAGTCCCCGCTCACGTTCATGCCCTTCGAGGGCGTCTGGACGAGGTCGCTCATCCCGCTGTCGCTCTACTCCGAGCCGCCGCGGTCGGGCTGGACGCAGTCGGACGTCTACAACAAGCTGCAGCTCGCCTCGTTCCTCTACCACTGGGGGCCCTACGTGTCGCTCGCGCGCGTGCGCGCGATGGTGTTTCGGATGGAGCTTCCGGTCGGCGCGCCGACGCTCGAGGTGCGCTCGCTCGTCCTGAGCACCGCCCCGCCGGAGGAGGCGATCCTCGAGGAGCGGCCGCTCGTCGACGAGCTGGGCCAGTGGATCGCAGCGTCCTGGCCCGGGAAGGCGGGGTCGCTCGCAGAGCTCGAGCAGCGCTGGAGGCGCGAGGAAGCTGATCTCGAGACGGGGCATTTCGGCTACGGGCGCTATGGCGGCTACCTCGCGACGCAGGTCAACGCGACCGGGTTCTTCCGCACGGAGGAGCGTGACGGCCGCTGGTGGCTCGTCGACCCGGAGGGGCACCTCTTCTTCTCGACCGGGGCGAACCTCATGTGGCCCTTCCAGGCAACCCCGACCGAGGGCCGCGAGCAGATCTTCGCCGAGCTCCCGCCGACCGAGGCGCTCGACGCCTTCTCGGGCGAGCCGCTCGAAGGCCCCTCGTTCGTCTTC
The DNA here is from genome assembly GCA_033857015.1 of Gaiellaceae bacterium. GTDB lineage: Bacteria > Actinomycetota > Thermoleophilia > Gaiellales > Gaiellaceae > JAWVDX01. The sequence goes on along the minus strand of JAWVDX010000025.1, from coordinate 3,434 downwards.
TGGAACACCGTCCGCCGCCACGGCGAGGAGTGGCGGGCCGGCTGGATCGACCTGACAGTCCGGCGGATGCAGGCGTGGGGCCTCAACACGGTCGGCAACTGGTCGGCCGCGGAGCTCACCGACTGTGGACGGATCCCCTACACGCTGCCCCTCTTCGGGTGGTCGACGGCGACGATGGTGATGGGGCTCCCCGATGTCTACTCCGACGAGTTCGTCCAGCAGTGCGACAAGGCGGCGCGCGAGCAGTGCGCGCCCCGCCGGGACGACCCCTATCTGGTCGGCTACTTCGTCCACAACGAGCCACCGTGGGCCGGGCGGGAGCCGCTGGTGGTCGACCTGATCCTGGAGGGGCCCGAGACCGAGCTCCAGAGGCGAGCCGTCGCCTTCCTGGCAGAGGGAGACTCGCCGGAGCGCCGGCGCGAGCTCATCTACGCCGCGTTCGAGCGCTTCCTCGAGGTCGTGCTCGCCGCGATCCGCAGGTACGACCCCGATCACCTGACCCTCGGCATGCGCTTCTCAGGCGACACCCCGGACGAGATGCTGCGCGCCGCACGCGCGTTCGACGTCGTCAGCCTGAATCGCTACGACGCCACGGTGCCACTCGAGATCCTCCAGCGCTTTTCCGACCTTACGGGCAAGCCGCTGATGGTCGGCGAGTTCCACTTCGGAGTTCCGGGCCGGGGGATGGCCTCGGCGTTGCGAACCGTGGAGAGCCAGGCCGACCGTGCCCTCGCGTATCGGTTCTACGTCGAGACGGCCGCCTCGTTTCCGGCTTTCGTCGGCGCACACTGGTTCCAGTGGACGGACGAGCCGAGCACGGGACGCAGCGACGGCGAGTGCTACTCGGTCGGGCTGGTCGACGTCACCGACCAGCCCTACGACGAGCTGGTCGAGGGTCTGAAAGACACGCACCGGCGGCTCTACGCGGTGCACGCGGGCGAGCTCGAGCCCTACGGGCCTGCTCCCCGCAGCGGCCCGCGCGACGGTCGCTGACGGCGCCGCCGGACGAGTCCGTCAGAGGGCTTCCCGCCGGCAGGGCTCGCGCGTGTGATGCTTCCGCCATGAGCGAGCTCGTTCTCGGGATCGACATCGGCTCCTCGAGCAGCAAGGGCGTCGTCGCCGACCTCGACGGGCGCATCGTCGCCCGTGCCGAGCGGCCGCATCGGCTGTCGCTCCCACGGCCGGGCTGGGTCGAGCACGACGCGGAGGAGGTCTGGTGGCACGACGTCCGCGCGCTCTGCTCCGAGCTGCTGCCCGCCGCAGGCGCGCCCGTTCAGGCGGTCAGCGTGGGCGGAATCGGCCCCTGCGTCGTCCCGTGCGACGCGAACCTGCGACCGCTGCGTCCGGCGATCCTCTACGGCGTCGACACCCGCGCGGAGGCCGAGATCGCCGAGCTCGAGGAGCGCTACGGGGTCGAGGCGATCCTCGAGCGGGGCGCATCGGCGCTCTCCTCGCAGGCGCTCGGGCCGAAGCTCCTCTGGCTGCAGCGCCACGAGCCCGACGTCTGGGCGCGCACGGCCGGCTGGTACATGGCGAGCTCGTTCGTCGCGGCGCGACTGACGGGCGAGTACGTGCTCGACCATCACTCGGCGAGCCAGTGCGACCCGCTCTACGACTTCGCGCGCGCGACCTGGGCCGAGGACTGGGCAGCCGAGATCGCGCCCGGGGTTCCGCTGCCCCGGCTCGTGTGGCCGGCGGAGGTGGTCGGCACCGTCACCGCCGCCGCGGCCGAAGCCACCGGCCTTCCTGCGGGCACTCCCGTCGCCGCCGGCACGATCGACGCCTGGGCGGAGGCCTTCAGCGTCGGCGTCCGCCGTCCCGGCGACCTGATGGCGATGTACGGCTCGACGATGTTCTTCGTTCAGGTCGTGGAGGAGGCCCGACCGAGCAGGGTCCTGTGGCAGACGCAGGGTGTCGAGCCGGGCGCGCCGACGCTGGCCGCGGGCATGTCCACCTCGGGGACGCTGACTCAGTGGCTGCGCGAGCTCTTCGGCTCCCCCGCGTGGGACGAGCTCCTCGCCGAGACGGCTGCTGTCCCGCCCGGCGCCCGCGGGCTGCTCCTGCTCCCGTACTTCACCGGGGAGCGGACGCCGATCTTCGACGCGCACGCGCGCGGCGTCCTCGCCGGGCTGACGCTCGCGCACGGCCGCGGCGAGCTGCTGCGCGCGACGTACGAGGCAATCGGCTACGGGACACGGCAGATCCACGAGGCCTTCGCAGCCACCGCCGCGTCGGCGAAGCGGACAGTGGCCGTCGGCGGCGGCACGAAGTCCCCGCTCTGGTTGCAGATCGTGAGCGACGTGACCGGAGTCGAGCAGGAGCTGCCGGCGGAGACGATCGGCGCGAGCTACGGGAACGCTCTCCTCGCTGCCATCGGCGCCGGACTCGTCCCGGCGGCGACGGACTGGGCGCGAATCGTCGAGACGGTGAGCCCAAGCGGAGCCTCCCGTGAGCTCTACGACGAGCTGTACGACCTCTACGGCAGCCTCTATCCGGCGACGCGCGACATCGTCCACCGGCTCGCGGCGATCCAGGAGGCGGCGGATCCGTAGACGCTAGACCGGCGTCAGCGGGTCGCCGCCGGCCAGCACCGCCAGCACGTTGTCGACGACGAGCCGCGTCATCGCGTGGCGGGCCGCTTCGGTCGCGCTGCCGATGTGCGGCGTCAGGACGACGTTCGGCAGGTCGAGCAGCTCCCCCGGAACGTCGGGCTCCTCCCAGAAGACGTCGAGGCCTGCGCGAAGACGGCCGCCGACGAGCTCGCGGATGAGGGCGTCTCGGTCGACGAGCTCCGCGCGCGCGGTGTTGACGAGGACCGCTCCGTCGCGCAGGAGCGCGAGCCGGCGCGCGTCGAGCAGGCCCGTCGTCTCGGGCGTCCGCGGCGCGTGCAGCGAGACCGCGTCCGACTCCCGGAGCAGGTCGTCGAGCTCGCGCCACTCGATGCCGGCGCGTTGCTCCGCCGCCTCGTCGAGACGCGTGCGCTTGGTGTAGAGGAGGCGGAGCTCGAAGCCTCGCGCGCGACGCGCGACGGCCGCGCCGATCCGGCCCAAGCCGACGATGCCGAGCGTCGAGCCGGTGAGCTCGCGCGCGAGCTCCGCATCCGCCCAGCCTGACTGCCACGCGCCGGAGCGGACGTCACGATCGCCCTGGACGACGCGGCGTTGCGCCGCCAGGAGCAGCGCCAGCGCCAGATCGGCCGTCGCGGCGTCGAGCACGCCGGGGGTGTTCGTCACCGTGACGCCACGCTGCTGGCAGGCGGCGACGTCGATGCGGTCGTAGCCGACCCCGTAGTTGGCGACGAGCCGCAGGTCGGGGAGCAGGTCGAGGACGCGCGCGTCGACGTCCTCGTTGGCGACGATCAGCGCGCGGACGCCGCGCGACAGCTCGAGCGCGGCGAGCGGCACGACCGCGACGTCCTCGAGCTCCGCAAACGC
>JAWVDX010000024.1:0-3973 GCA_033857015.1 Gaiellaceae bacterium | reverse complement strand
CGCATGCAATCGAGCAGGCGCTCGGCCTCGACCTCGTCCCGGAGCGCCTCAGATGACCGAGTGGGAGGCGGTCGTCGGGCTCGAGATCCACGTCCACCTAAAGACGCGGACGAAGATGTTCTGCCGCTGCGAGCTCGAGTACTTCGGCGAGCCCAACACGAGGACGTGTCCCGTCTGCCTGGCCTTTCCCGGGGCGCTTCCCGTCCCGAATGCCCTGGCCATCGAGCAGACGATCAAGCTCGGGCTCGCGCTCGGCTCCGAGATCGCCGAGAGCGCCGTCTTCGCGCGCAAGAACTACTTCTACGCGGACAACCCGAAGGGCTACCAGATCTCCCAGTACGACAGGCCGCTCTGTCTCGGAGGGTCACTGCTCGTGCCCGGCCCGGACGGGGAGAAGCGCGTCCGCATCACGCGCGCCCACCTCGAGGAGGACGCCGCCAAGACGATCCACGTCGGCGGGGCGGAGGGCCGGATTGTCGGTGCCGCGCACTCGCTCGTCGACTTCAACCGGGGCGGCACGCCGCTGCTCGAGATCGTCACCGAGCCGGACATCCACTCGGCCGACGATGCACGCCGCTTCCTGACCCTGTTGCGCCAGACGGTTGTCGAGCTCGGGATCTCCGACGCCGAGATGGAGAAGGGCACGCTGCGCTGCGACGCCAACGTCTCGGTGCGGCCGGCGGGCTCCTCGGAGCTGCGCACCCGCTGCGAGCTGAAGAACGTCAACTCCTTCAGCTTCGTCGCGCGCGGCATCGACGCGCTCGTCGCGCAGCAGATCGCCACGTACGAGTCCGGCGGGACCGTCAGCCAGGAGACATACGACTACAACCCCGCCTCGGACACGCTCACCGTGCACCGCTCCAAGGAGGAGGCCGACGACTACCGCTACTTCCCGGAGCCCGACCTCGTCCCTGTCGAGCCGTACGCCACGCTCGTCGAGCGGCTGCGCGCCGAGCTGCCGGAGCTGCCGGGCGACCGGATCCGCCGTCTCGAGCCGGAGCTCGGCCTGGAGACCGGGACGGGCCTCGTCACCGGGGGACGCGACCGACTCTACGACGCACTGCTCGCAGCCGGCGCCGACCCGAAGGCATCCGTGAACGTCCTGATGAACCAGCTCGCCGCAGCCGGCGTCGACCCGGACGCCGTCGACGCGGCCGAGCTCGCGCAGCTCGTCGAGGCGCGCGCCTCGATCCCGCGTGCGGCCTTCGACGAGGCGATCGCCGCCAGCGGCTCGCCCGGCTTCAAGGCTGCGCAGTACCTGGCCGAGGCGTCCATCTCGGACAGCTCCGAGCTCGGGCCGCTCGTCGACCGCATCCTCGCCGCCAATCCGGCTCAGGTCGCGCAATACCGCTCCGGGAAGGAAGGCCTCCTCGGCTTCTTCGTCGGCCAGGTGATGCGCGAGACGCAGGGGAAGGCGAGCCCGCAGGCGGTCAACGAGCTCGTGCGCGCCAGGCTCGCGCCGTAGCGTTTCCGCGCGCGGCCACCTGGGAAGTCCGCTTCCTAGAGGGGGGTTTCAAGTGGAGCACGTAGCACTCTGGCTTGCGCTCGCAGTCATAGCTGTCGTCGCCGTCGTGGCGACCCGTCGCGTGCGCCGCGTCCGCGCGGAGGAGCTCGCAGCAGCCGACGCGCCCTCGCGGCGCGAGCTCGCAGCGACCCGTCGGGCGGCGCTCGAGCCCCGCGAGCTGCGCCTCCTCGCGCCGAGCCAGCTGGCCCGCTACCTTGACGGCTGGCACGGGGTCGAGGCGACCTTCGCAGGCGATCCCGAGGCGGGCATCGCCGAGGCCGACCACATCACGCGCGACCTCGCCGCCGAGCTCGGCTATCCGGGCGAGCGCTTCCACACGCTCGCCGAGGCGCTCGCGCTCGACTTCCCGGACGAGATCGAGGCGTTTTGCACGTCGCACGCGATCGCGGTTGCGAACGAGCATCGCCCGGTCTCCCACCGCCAGCTCCGCCGGGCGCTGCGCGGCTACCGCGCCCTCTTCGTGAAGCTCGCCGCGCCGATGCGCTTTACCGACGTGGAGCCGGACACACCCCTAGCCGAGGTGCACGAGCGGAGGCGGCAACCGTGAGCGTCGAGCGGAACGGCCGCGAGCGGTAGCATCCGCCTCCGCATGGCGCGGATCGTCGTCACAGGTGGGAGCGGCAAGGCGGGACGCGCAGTCGTGCGCGACCTCCTCGAGCACGGCGACGACGTCCTCAGCGTCGATCTGACGCGCAGCGCCGAGCTCGAGAGCGAGCAGCTCGTCGTGGACGTCACCGACCTCGGCGAGACGGTCGAGGCGCTCCGCGGCGCCGACTCGGTCGTCCACCTCGCCGCAATCCCCGCCTCCGGCCTGCGCACCGAGGAGGTCACCTTCCGCACCAACATGACGAGCACCTACAACGTCTTCAGCGCCGCCGGGATCCTCGGCCTGCGCCGGGTCGTCTGGGCCTCGAGCGAGACGATCCTCGGGCTGCCCTTCGAGCGCGAGCACCCGCTGTACGCGCCGCAGGACGAGGAGCACCCGCCGCGCCCGCAGTCGAGCTACGCGCTCGCGAAGCTGCTCTCGGAGCAGATGGCGGAGCAGTTCAACCGCTGGAACGGCATCCCGCACGTCGGCCTGCGCTTCTCGAACATCATGGAGCCGCACGACTACGAGCGGTTCCCGTCCTGGTGGGACGACTCCGGCCTGCGCAAGTGGAACCTCTGGGGCTACGTCGACGCGCGCGACGTCGCGCAGTCCTGCCGGCTCGGCCTGCACGCCGAGGCGAGCGGTGCCGAGACGTTCGGGATCACCGCGGCGGACACGGTGATGAACCGCCCGAGCGCCGAGCTGATGGCCGAGGCCTACCCGGACGTCCCGCTCCGCGCGATGCCCGAGCACGGGACGCTGCACTCGATCGAGAAGGCGCGGCGCCTGCTCGGCTACGAGCCGCAGCACTCCTGGCGCGACGTCCTCTAGGCGCGCGGCCCGCCGCGGAAGTGCCAGTCCTCGGCGAAGAGATCGAAGGCGATGTCCTGCTGCGGGTGCTCGCGCACGAAGTCCTCGTCGAGCGTGACGCCGAGCCCGGGGCCGTGGGGGAGGGGGAACGCTCCGTCGACGACCTCGGGGCACCCGGGCGCGGCAGCTTTCACGTCGGCGTCGGCGAAGTCGTTGAAGTGCTCCTGCAGCTTGAAGTTCGGCGTGACCGCGGCGAGGTGGAGCGCTGCCGCGGTCGAGACCGGGCCGCCGACGTTGTGCGGCGCGACCAGCACCTGGTACGACTCGGCCCAGGCGGCGATCTTGCGCGTCTCGAGGAGGCCGCCGCAATGCGTGATGTCGGGCTGGACGATGTCGGCCGCCTCGAGCTCGAACAGCTCCCGGAACTCGTTGCGCGAGTGGATGCGCTCCCCGGTCGCGACGGGGATGGCGACCGACCTGCGGACGTGCGCGTGGCCCTTCAGGTTCTCGGGCTGGACAGGCTCCTCGATCCAGCTGGGGGCGAACCGCTCGAGCTGGCGCGCGACCTGCACGGCGAACGCCGGCGTGAAGCGGCCGTGCATCTCCACGAGGAGCTCGACGTCCGGGCCGATGGCGTCGCGCACCGCTTCCACGAGCGCGAGCGAGTCCCGCAGCTCCGTCCTCGTCAGCTCCATCGAGCCCGCGCCGAAGGGGTCGAGTTTCAGCGCCCGGTAGCCGCGTTCCACGACGCGGAGCGCCGCGGCGTGGAACTCCTCCGGCGTCCGCTCGACCGTGTACCAGCCGTTCGCATACGCGGGGATCGTGGCGCGTACCGCCCCGCCGAGGAGGCGGTACACGGGCTGGTCGAGCGCCTTGCCGACGATGTCCCAGCAGGCGATCTCCGCGAGCGAGATCCCCGACATGACGATCTCGCCCGGACGGCTGTAGTCGTCGCGGCGCATGCGCAGGACGAGATCCTCGATCGCGAACGGATCGGCGCCGAGCACGTGGCGCGGGATCGCGTCGGCCAGGTAGCCGAGCAGCGCCCC
>JAWVDX010000023.1:0-3044 GCA_033857015.1 Gaiellaceae bacterium | reverse complement strand
TCGACCGCTGCCGCGTCGTCGAGCTCACCGGCGCGGAGCGCGCTGCGCAGCGTCTGCCCGGCGATGTACTCGTAGGCGATGTAGACGTTCTCCGCGTCGCTCGCGAAGCCGAGCGCGCGCTGGCAGTGCGGATGGCGCAGCTTCGCGGCGGCGGCGGCCTCCCGCTCGGCGCGCGAGCCGGCCTTCCCCTCGCGGGGCACGATCTTCAGCGCGACCTCGACGTCGAGCTGCGTGTCATGGGCCAGCCAGACCGATCCGGAGCCGCCGCTGCCGAGCGGGCGCAGCGGCCGGTAGCGGCCGAGGACGAGCTCGGTGGAGGCAAACGAGGCGGCTTCGGGCATGCCTAACCCCCTTTGCGCCGGCAGGAGAAAGTCCTTCCAGGGCCAACCGACCCGTTAGAGTTCCGCAACCCGCCGCATCGGGAGCCCGTGACCGACTACGACGACGACAACATCGAGTTCGACTTCTTCGAAGAGCCGGCTGCCGAGCCGGCGCCTCGTCGAGGGCTCCGGCCCCGCCGTCCCGACGGCCCGGGGCGTCCGCCGCTCCGGCCGGCGCCCGGCCTGACGCCGCTGCTCCGCCTCCTGGGCCTGATCGCCGCGGCGATCGCCGTCGTCGTCTTCATCGCCTGGGGCGTGCGCTACTGCCAGTCCACCTCCAAGGGCGACGCCTACAAGCACTACATGGAGAAGGTCGACCTCGTCGCGACGTCCTCCGCGGATCACGGGACGAAGCTCGCCGGCATCCTGGCGACGCCGTCGCTCACCGAGAAGGACCTCGAGGGGAAGCTCGCCGGGCTCGTCACCTCGAGCGGCCAGGACATCACCCAGGCCAACACGATCCATCCGCCCGGCCCGCTGCGCGCGCAGCACGAGGATCTCCTGGACGCGCTGCAGCTGCGCGAGGACGCGCTCTCCGGATTGCTCGCCACCTTCAAGAAGACGGCTGCGGAGAAGAAGGCGACCGGGATCGGCGTGACACTCGCAGAGCAGACGAAGCGGTTCGCCGCGAGCGACGTGATCTGGCAGGACCTCTTCCAGCGGGCGAGCGCGAACACCCTCGCGCGCGAGGGCGTCCACGGCGTCTCGCCGCCGCCGTCCCTGTTCCTGGCCAAGCCGGCGAACCTCGATGCGACCTCGCTCGGCAACCTGTGGACGCGCGTGCACGGCAGCGCGGTCAACGCCAACACCGTCCGGGGGACGCAGCTCGTCGGCGTGCGCGCCGAGCCGCTCGGCGCCGATCTCTCGACAGGCACTCCGACGACGATGCGGGCGACGACGACGCTGACGTTCATCGTGTCGGTGAAGGACACCGGCGAATTGCAGGAGGCGAACGTCAAGGTGACGGTCACGCTGCTCCAGACGCCGACGATCGTCCGGACGGCCACGATCGCGCTGATCAACCCCGGCGAGACGAAGACGGTGACGATCAAGTGCAACTGCACGCCGACGTTCAACCAGCCGTTGACGCTGAAGGTCCAGGTCGCACCGGTCCTCCACGAGGCCCGGCTCGGGAACAACAGCGCCGAGTACCCCGTCGTCTTCCAGGTCTAGATGACGGTGTCGGTTGTCGTCGCGGTCTTCGCGTGCGTCATTGCCGCGGTCGCGCTCGCGCTCGTCGTGGCGATGTGGCGCTCATTGCGTGAGGTGCGCCGCGAGCAGCGGGTGCTCCTCGGCGAGGGGAGCGCCGACCTGGTGGAGTTCGTGGTCTCGCTCCAGGGGCGGCTCGACGACCTGCACGGCGCGGTCGACGAGGTGGCGTCCGGGCTCTCGCGCGTCGATCGGCGCGTGGACGGGGCGCTGGCGAAGATCGCAGTCGTCCGCTACGACGCCTACGAGGCGCACGGCGGGCATCAGTCCTCGACGGTGGCGCTGCTGGACTCGGCTCGCACGGGTGTCATCGTGAGCGCGATTCAGGGCCGCGACTACGCGCGGATCTACGTCAAGGAGATGGACCGCGGCCGGGCGGCGATCGCGCTCTCCCCGGAGGAAGAAGAGGCAGTTCAGCGGGCGATGAGCCGCTAGCGCGAGCCGCGGCCGGCTGGCCGGCGGCTGTGTTGGCTATTTTCTAGGGGCGATGCAACAGGTTCTCGTCCTCAACGCGAGCTACGAGCCGCTCAACGTCTGCTCCGTCAGACGTGCGCACGTGCTCGTGTTCAAGGGCAAGGCCGAGGTGCTGGAGCAGCTGGACCAGCCGCTGCGCTCGGCCGAGATGACCTTCTCCTGGCCGCACGTGATCCGGCTCCGCACCTACGTGCGCGTTCCCCGCGCCATCCAGCGGAAGATCTCGCGAAGGGCGCTCTTCGCGCGCGACGACTGGCGCTGCGTCTACTGCGGGACGAAGGCCGGGCGGCTGACGCTCGACCACGTCGTGCCGCGCAGCCGCGGCGGTGACTCGGTCTGGGAGAACGTCGTCACGGCCTGCGCGCCGTGCAACTTACGCAAGGGCAACCGCCTGCTCCACGAGCTGGAGATGGTGCTGCCGAAGCCGCCGCGCCCGCCTGCGCCGGTGCTCTTCATCCGGCTCGCGACACCGACGGTTCCGAGCGGATGGCGACGCTACCTCGATCCGTTCGAGGCAGCGACCGCGCCGGCTGCGTGACCCAGCCCGAGGGGTGATTCTCAGCGCGAGGTCGCTGGGGTCAGACCCCTGGACATGTCCTGTCCGGCGCGGGGCGGCTCGCCAAGGCTGTCTGTCGCGAGGGATGCGTCCACAGAGCCCTGCTTTCGGAGCACCGTCTTCTCTAGATAGTGCAGCGCGCAGTTCCTTCGTGTTGCGAAGCATCGGGGAGCCGGCCGTTGGGCGGGGCTAGCCGGTGTTGCGCAGCGCCGCGGCGATCCCGGCGATCGAGCGTAGGAGGGGTGCGCGCACGAGCTCGCGCTCCTCGTCGGAGCCAGCTCCGCGGTAGCGGCGCAGCAGCTCGACCTGGATCGCGTTCATCGGGTCGACGTACGGATTGCGCAGGCGCACCGAGCGTTGCAGCATCGGGTGCCGGTCGAGCAGCTCGTCCACCTCGACGATCGCCATCACCGCCTCGACCGTGC
>JAWVDX010000022.1:0-3468 GCA_033857015.1 Gaiellaceae bacterium | reverse complement strand
ACGATCTGCGCAGGCGGCACGCCGAGCTCGTCCTGCTTGAAGCGGGCGACCGCGCCGGCCGTCTCGTCGCCGTACTGACCGTCCGCTCCGTGGGTCGGGAGCGCCAGCGCGTCCCAGAGGAGGAGCGCGAACTGCAGCTTCCCGACCGCCGGGTCGTCGGAGTGTTGCGTCCGGGAGATGCGATCGTCGTCGTCGGCGATCGACTGGAGAAGCACATCGCGACTGAAGAGGTACGAGAGCATCGCCTTGCCTCCGTCTCGTTCGCTCCTGACCATTCCACGGCCTGCTGCCCGCTGTCAAGCACGAGTTCGGTGCCAGCACTGTGGCCGGGCGCGCGTTGCTGGGGGATGATGGACCGGATGCGGATTGCGTCGCGTCTCGCTGCGTCCGGGCTTGCGCTTGCAGCTCTCGTCCTGAGCGCGGGCGGGCTCGTGCTCGACCGGGTCGCAGCGGGCCGGCACATCACGGCCTCCGGCCCCCTGTGGCTGTACCCCTTCCTCCTTGCTGCGGTCCTGGCGCCGGGGGCCGTCGGCACGCTGATCGCGACGCGGCGGCCTCGCAACCCGATCGGCTGGATCCTCCTCCTGGGCGCGCTGTCGCTCGCGGCCTTGCTCGGTGCGGAGACGTACGCGACGTTCGCCCTCGACGACCCCGGATCGCTGCCCGGCGGCGCCTGGGCCGGCCTCGTCGCCTCGCAATGGCCGTTCTTCTTCGCCTGGCCGCTCGCCGTCGCGTTCGTGTTCCCGGACGGAAAGCTGCCCTCGCGCCGGTGGCGGCCCTTCGCGCTCTTCGCCGCCACGGCGATGACCCTGCTCGTGGCGTTGCTGGTGCTCTCGCCCCACCTCGAGGCGCCGTTCGCGGACGTCGCGAATCCGTTCCCGCTGCGCCTACCCGCCGCGCTCGATGTTCTGCGGCTTCCGGTCTGGCTCGCCGTCTTCGCGAGCCTCTTCGTCGGTGCCGCGGCGGCGCGAACGCGCTACAAGCGCTCCGGGGGGATCGAGCGGCTGCAGATGCTCTGGCTCGCCTACGCGGCGCTCCTGATCCCGCTCGGGGTCGTGTCCTTTCTCGTGTGGGGCTTCGTGTTCGGGACGGACGGGGACGGCGCGCTTGCGTTCCTCCTCGCGATGGAGGCGGCAGTCGCGCTCGCGGTCGGCGTCGCGGTGACCCGCTACCGGCTCTACGACATCGATCGGCTGATCAACCGGACGCTCGTCTACGCGCTCGTCAGCGCGGCGCTCGGGCTCGTCTTCGCCGCCGTGTCGGCACTCGCGGGTGTGGCCGCCGGCCGCGGCTCGACGTGGGGGACGGCCGTCGCGGCGCTCGTGGTCGCAGGCGCCTTCGGGCCGCTGCGACGGCGGGCGCAGGCGGCCGTCGACTGGCGCTTCGACCGCCGGCGCTATGAGGGGCTGCGCCGCGTGCGAGCATTCGTCGAGGACGTCCGCGAGGGGCGCCGCGAGCCCGAGGAGGTCGGCGCGGTGCTCGCCGCCGCGCTCCGCGACCCGGGCGCGGAGCTGCTCTTCCGTCTGCCCGCCAGCGAGGCCTACGCCGACGGTGTCGGGGGCGTCGTCGCCGACCCGCCCGCCGACGGGCGGGCCAGGACGAGCGTGGAGCATCACGGGCAGGAGATCGCGCTGCTCGTTCATGCGCCGTCCCTGCTCGACCGGCCCGACCTGCTGCGGAGCGTGCTCGCCGCGGCGAGCCTGGCGATCGAGATCGCCCGCCTCCGCGTCGAGGTGCGGCTCCAGCTGGCCGAGGTGGAGGACTCGCGCGCTCGGGTTGTCCAGGCCGGCTACGAGGAGCGCCGCCGGCTCGAGCGCGACCTCCACGACGGAGCGCAGCAGCGGCTCGTGTCGCTCGGGATCGTCCTGCGACGGCTGCAGCGCTCGCTGCCGCGGGAGGCGAAGATCCTCGGGCCGGCCCTCGACTCGGCGGTCGACGAGATCGGGCGCGCGATCGAGGACCTGCGCACGATCGCCGCAGGCGTGCGGCCGCCCCGGCTGGACGAAGGCCTCGCCGCGGCGCTCGCCGACCTCGTGCGCGCGACGCCGGTCCCGGTCGAGCTGGAGGCGACGCACGAGCGCCTGCCGCCGCAGGTCGAGGCGGCCGCCTACTTCGTCGTCTGCGAGGCGGTCACCAACGCCGTCAAGCACGGGTCGCCGTCCCGCGTCCGCGTCGAGGCGACCGTGAACGGCGGAGCGCTACGGCTCGTCGTCGCCGACGACGGGATCGGCGGGGCGACCCTCGGCGGCGGCACCGGGCTGATGGGCCTCGCCGACAGGGTCGAGGCGCAGGGTGGGACGCTGCTCCTCCACAGCCCGGCCGGCGCGGGCACGCGGATCGAGGCGGCGATCCCATGCGGATCGTGATCGCCGAGGACACCGTCCTCCTGCGCGAGGGGCTTGCGGGGCTCCTCGAGGACGCCGGGCACGAGGTCGTCGCGCGCGTCGGCGACGCCGAGGCGCTGCTCGCCGTCGTCGCAGAGCACGAGCCCGATCTCGCCGTCGTCGACGTGCGCATGCCGCCGGACTACGAAGCCGAGGGCATGCGCGCCGCCGCAACCATCCGGGCGAACCACCCGGGCACCGCCGTGCTTGTCCTGTCGCAGCACGTCGAGACCCGTCACGCGCTCGAGCTCGTCGCCACGGGCGGCGGCTTCGGGTACCTGCTCAAGCACCGGGTGCTCGACGTGGACGACTTCCTCGACGCAGCGCGCCGCGTCTGCGAAGGCGGCTCCGCCCTCGACCCGGAGGTCGTCGCCACGCTCCTCTCGCCGCAGCCGCGCGAGGACACGCTCGGCGAGCTGACCGCGCGCGAGCAGGAGGTGCTGGCGCTGATGGCTGAGGGACGGACGAACGCAGGGATCGCGAAGCGGCTCTGGCTGACGGAGCGGACCGTCGAGACGCATGTGCGTTCCATCCTCGGCAAGCTCGGCCTCCCGCTGAGCGGGGATGACCACCGGCGCGTGCTCGCAGTCCTGACGTACCTGCGCGCCTCCGCCGTCTGACATCTCCGTGCTGGCACCGAGGCGGATCTCGGTGCCCGTCACGATGACCGGGGCCGGGCGCCGTCGTAGCGTGGAAGTGCACCGCGCGACCACCCCAGAGAGAGGATCCGCATGGCTTCCGACCGCTTCGACCGCTTCCTGCCGCTCGCCGGAGTGCTGGCAGGGCTGCTGTTCCTGTCAGGGCTCTTCCTGCTGCGCGACGACCCGAGCAACGAGACCGGGCCCGCCGCGACCTTCGCCTACTGGCAGGCCGACCGGGGCACGCACCAGATCATCGGCCTCGTCGTCACGCCGGTGATCGCGTTCCTGCTCCTCTTCTTCGGCGCGGGGCTGAAGCGCCGGCTCGAGCGCGGCAGCGACTCCGCCCACGGGACGGTCGCCTTCGGCGGCGTGCTCTTCGGGGCGATGACGTTCGCGCTGGTCGGCATGCTCGAATCCGCGATGACGAGCGCGGCGCACGAGGG
>JAWVDX010000021.1:0-5679 GCA_033857015.1 Gaiellaceae bacterium | reverse complement strand
GACTGCTTCAAGGAGCGCCTTAACGTCGGCATCAGCCACGCCCGCGAGTGCCCGCTCAGCAGCGGCTCCTCCGCTGCGTTCAAGAAGGCCGGTAAGCGCGAGCGCGACACGGGCGAGATGCGCCCGGAGCTGCGTGAGGTGAGCAAGCACCAGGAGCCCGAGGTCGGTCTCGGTCAGCACCTCGTCGCGGCTAACGACCTCTTCGCGCATCCTGAGCGCGGCCGCTCCGTCGTGAGAAAGCGCCAGCTGAAGCGCGCCGACGACGTCGTCGGCCTCCAACTCGTAGCCCGAGTTGTAGGTCACGAGAGCGTTCAGAAGATCGTCGGCGACCGGCGCAATATCGGCGCTGTTGACGGCGATCGCGGCGAAGAGTGCTTGCGCAACGTTGCGTGCTTCGATGCCTACGGCTTCTACGACAAGTCGCGCGAGCAAGCGGAGCGCCTTGAGCTGGTCATCCGGATCGAGGGCCTCAACCGCCTCGGCGACGTCCTCGGTGCTGCCGTCGAGCGCGTCAAATTCGAGCTGCTCAGCGAGCTCAGCTGGAAGACCGAATGCGGCGCCCGAGCTGTCCAGGTACACCAAGTCGCGCTGAGGACTTGGGATTTCGCGCGTGCGCTGGAGATAGCGAAGCAGCTGCTGCGCGTGACTTGCTTCAACGTCGCGCGCGCCGTCAGCCTCCAGGTCGGGCGATCCATCGCCCGACGGGTTCGCGACGACCTGAGCGATCACCTGGTCGACTGCACGGTTCTCGTTCGCGTAGCCCTTCGCGCGCTCGAATGCTTCGTCCGACAACCCTGGGTAGTCAGCCTTAACCGCCTTTTCATCCTCCTTCTCGTGTAGCCGGAGAACGATGTCCGGAAGTCGACTGTCCAGCTGGAGGTCAACCGCGAACAGCGGGAACTCGGTCTTCAGGCACACGAGCTTCGCCACCTGCGCGGCGCGCTCCTCGACTCCTTCGATGACGCCTTCTGCGGCTCGCCGAAGCGCTAGTCCGTAGAGGAGCGCGAACGCATTGAGAAGCACCTTCACGCGCCGCGGGCTGCGGACGTGTGTCGGGATGAGGACGCTGACGAGCTCCGGACGGTTGTGCAGGTAGCTCCAGACGCCCTGCCTGCCTTCAATCAACCGGAGGGCGTAGTGGGACAGGCGCCCGGTGAGAATCGGGGGCAGCTGGAGCTGATACTGGAAGATCTTGTCGAGGTACCCGCTCCCGGCGCTGTAGTACGGGTTCGCGGCGTTGAACGGAGTCGCCTGCCGCGCCGCGCCCGTGAGCGCGTGCTCGAGCACCTGCTGGTCGGCGGCGACGATGAAGATGCAGGGCTTCACCTCGAGGAACGTCCGCAACGTCTCCAGAGCGGCGACAACTTGGCGAGGCGAGCAGCGATCAAGCTCGTCGATGAAGATCACGATGCGCTTGCACTTCTTCTTATCGACGACAGCCTTGACGAGTTCGGAGAAGAGCGCCTCAAACTGCTCGTCGCTGGAGGGAGCGTCGGTCGTGCTGTCCGCCGTAAAGACCTGGCCGAGAAGCGTCAGCGCCGCGGCGATGATCGGCGTCGCGAGCGCGATTGCCGGAACGCTCGCTTCAAGCGTCTTCGTGAAGTTCGCCCAGAGGGTTCCCTTCGGAGCGACGAGTGCGACGAGGAAGGCCGCGATTGAGGCAAGCCCAATCGTGACCGCGACCGCGATGAGGATAAGGCCCGCAAGAGCGAACCACTTCCGGGCCGGCATGTCGAGGCGAACGTGCTTGGTACTCGTGTAGAGCCCGCGGTCGAACTTCTTGTCCTTGACCTTGAAGGTCTTCGCGACTTGCGAGAGGAAGTGCCTACGCAGAGGAACCTCTGCGTACTTGAACGCGTCGAAGCGAGCGAACGCGACGTCACGGTTGTGCGCAAACCTGGCGGCCAGGAGGTTCGCGAGGCTCGACTTCCCGGATCCCCAGGAGCCGTATAGGGCGACGGTCGCCGGGAGCGACGCCGCCTCGCACAGACCGGCGACTTCCTCGACGACATCGGCGAGGCGAAACTCGTCATCAGCGTCGTTCTGCAGCGCGCGGTCATCGATCAGATCGTCCTTGTGCACCCACACACGGACATCAGACTCGTGGGCCGCCTCTGCGTCGCCGTTGTTGCCATGAGTACCAATGTCGCTCATCGAGGCAACGCTACTCCCTTCACCGGCCCGTGGAGTCGGCTCTCCGCTACCGCTACGCAGCGCGGGACCATGCCGCCTGCGATCGGCGCCGCCACTCACGCGCTCGGTCGATCATCTCTTGGAACTCGCCGTGGTACTGGAGAGCCTCGAGCGGCGGCTAGCCCGGCTCGGCGGCGACCGAGAGATAGTGCTTCTGACGGAAGTCTGCAACGCCCTCGTACTCGGTGACGTACTCGGCTAGAGCCGCGAGGACGTTCTCCTCGCTGAGCCGGAAGCCGGCCGGGCGGCGCTTGCGAGGCGCGCCTTGGATGAGAGCGTCGCGCTCTGTGGGGCGGGGTCAGGTCTTGCACGCAACAGACCCCTACGCCGCCGCGACCGACCTGGCGGGCGCGGCTTACTGAGGCTCGCCATCCAAGCATCGAGGTGTCACGCACCCGACGAAAATCGTCATGGCTGCACAGCAGCCGGATTTTCGTCGGGAATGGAGCGTATCGGGATCGAACCGATGACCTCCGGCTTGCAAAGCCGGCGCTCTCCCAGCTGAGCTAACGCCCCTCGGGCGCCAGTGTAGACCGACTCAGGGAGCCCGGGCGTGGCTTGGAGCCACGCCCGGGGTGGAGGAGCAACCTACGCGGCGGAGCGCTCGAGGCGCTCGTCGGTGCGGGCGCGCACGAGGATCGCGTCGCGGTCGCCGAAGCGGATCGTGGCGCGGATCAGGCGCTGCTCGTCCCACAAGCGGGCGATCTGCGCCTGGATCTCTGCCAGCTCCGTCTTCACGGCCGGGCCGCCACCTGCGCCGAGCTCCTGCCAGAGCTCGGTGCGGCGCTCGCTCAGCCGCTCGATATCCAGTTTCACGTCTCTTATGTGTCGCATGCCTGCTTCAACGCGCGAGGCCGCGGCGGGATTCCCGCCGCGCCAGATCAGTGCGCAACGCCGTCTACGGACTGGCCAGCGGCAGCGTCAGCATCCACCAGATCACGAGCGCCAGGCAGCCGGCCTGGAGCGCCCCTTCGAGCCACGGGCGGCGCACCACGCGCGCGAGCACCCAGTAGAACGCGAAGCCGACCATCCCGAAGCGCGCGTCCGACACGACAGTTCCGCTCGTGAGCGGGACGACCACGAGCGCCGCCGCCGCGACGATCCAGGGCCACCCCACGCCGGCGCGTCGCGCCAGCAGCAGCAGCACGACGTATGCGACGAGAAAGCCTAGGTCGCGGAGAAGCCACTGGTGCCGGTCGAGGTCCTCCGGCAGCTGGGCGAACGCATCCCAGATCCCGAGCAGGTGGAAGCTGCGCCCCCACTCCCTCTGCGCATCTGTCCAGGCATGAATGTTCCCGATCCGGTACCAGAGGTACACCGGGAAGCTCGCGACCGCGAGCGGCCCCGCGGCGAGCGCGGCCGCGATCCGCCAGCGGGGCGCCTCGTCGCGCTGCTGCCATGCGAGCACCGCCAGCGGGACGACGAGCACGGCGCCTTCCGGCCGCGCCAGGCTGGCGAGCCCCACGGCGAGGGCGGCCCACAGCCAGTGCCCGCGCAGCGCCGCAAGCGTGCCGAGCGCCATGGCGGCGAAGACCAGGCTCGTCGGATACTCCATCGAGAAGACGAAGCCGAGCGGGAAGACGCAGAGCCAGATCGCGGCGCGCCGGGCCGTGTCTCCGTCGAACAGCTCCCGCGTGAGCGCGGCAAAGGCGAGCACCGCGACCACGAAGGCCACGTTGGAGATGATCAGTCCCGCGAGGAGCAGATCCGGCCCGACGAGGTGCACCGCGCGGAGCAGCAACGGGTAGAGCGGGAAGAACGCCGTGTCGCTCTGCTCGCCCGGAACGAAGTGGTAGCCGTGGAGGGCGACCCGCCGGTACCACTCCCCGTCCCACGAGCCGAGCACGTGGTTGGCGCTGTCGAAGGCGTCGTAGCGCACCGGGAAGAAGCCCTGCGGACGGTGCAGGCGGTGCAGGAGATAGGCGCAGGCGAAGACAAGGACGCGCGACCCGACGGCCCAGGCGAGGAGCTCGCGACGCGCCACGATCCAGTCCCACGCGCGGGCGGGCGCGGCCGGCCGGGGCGAAGCCAGCGGAGTGTCCGTCACCGACACGACCCGGCGTACCGGTAGAGGTGGAGCGGGCCGACGACGCGGATGGGCCGATACCGGCAGCTCAGCACCTGGCGCAGCGCCGGGAAGGCGCGCAGCGACGGCTCCAGCGCGACGACGAGCGGGACTCCGCGCCGCAGGACGGCGATGTCCCGTTCGGCCGCGCCCGGGACGGCCTGGGCGTTGCGGTACCAGAGCGAGCGCACCGCAGGCGGACGATCCGCGAGGAAGTAGAGGCTCGCATCGCCCCAGGTGACGGCGATCGGCTGCCCGGCGGGGACACGCGCCCTGATCAGCGTCGCCGCCTCGTCGTCGTAGCGCAGGTGCGGGTCGTGCGGCCAGACGAGGCGGGTCTGCGTCGAGCGGGGCGCCAGGCTCAGCGCGGCGCTCGTGGCGAGCGCGACGAGCACCACGGCGCCGAGCGCCGTCGGGCCGAACCGCCCGAGCCGCGTCACGCCGTAGGCACCCAGCGCCGCGAGCGGAGCACCGAGCTGGATGTAGTAGTGCGCATGGAAGTTGCCGCCGCCGACCACCCCGATGAGCGCGCCGAGGAGCCACAGGCGCAGGAGGAGCGGCGCGCGCCGGAAGCCGAGCGCGGCCAGCACCGCGAGCGGGCCGAGCGCCAGCCCTAGCGCGGGCAAGGTGTCGCCGAGCTGGGAGAGCCGTCCGCCGAGCGACCCCGTGACGAGCGAGTCGCCCTGTCCGCGATAGGCGACGACCGCGTCCCACCAGGCGTGCGCAGACGTGGCCGCGAGGACGCCGGCGACGACCGGGACGGCTGCAGCCACGGCGAGCACGCCGAGACTCCGCCAGCGCCGGGTCACCACGAGCCAGAGCCCGATCGCCACCCCGGCGTCCAGCCCCGACTGCTTCACCATCACGGCGCACCCGCAGAGGAGCCCCGCAAGAGCGACCCAGCGCAGCCGCTCCTCCTGGAGAGACCCGGTGAAGGCGAGCAGCGCGAGCACCGCCACGAAGGAGGCGATCAGCTCGCCGGAGAGCGTGAACGACTCGACGAACGGCGACGCCCCGGCGGTTCCGAGTAGCAAAGCGGCTGTAAACCCGTTTATCCTCTTGCCCACGCGCGCGGCGACTGCGGCGATCGCGAGCACGGTCGCAACGCCGAAGCCGGCCGCCGCACCGCGCAGAGCAACCGTCGAGTCCGCACCGAGATCGAGGAGCACCCGATAGACGAGCAGCAGACCCTGGGGACGATCGACGAAGAGCTGTCCGTAGAGGCTCTGCCCGTGCTGCCAGAGGCGGGCGACCTCGGCGTATCCACCTTCGTCCGCCGTCAGCGGGAGATCGAGGAACGGCAGGCGGAGGAACAGCGCGCCGCCGAGCGCAAGCGCGAGCGCAACTGGGGCCCGGCGCGTCCAGACATCGGCCCAGCCCGGCGCCTGCTCGTCCTCGCGGCGATCCTCACCGGCGCCGCG
>JAWVDX010000020.1:0-4568 GCA_033857015.1 Gaiellaceae bacterium | reverse complement strand
CGGTCGCCTTCCCGAGCGCCAGCAGCGCGTCGCCGTACGCCTTGCGCGTCGCCACCTCCTTCCCGAGCTCGTAGCGCGGCAGTTCGAGCGGGCGGGTTTCGAAGACATGCGCCTCGCCGGCCTCTGGCTTCGCCACGTCCCAGACGCCGCTCCCCAGCTGGGCGATCGGCGAGAAGGTGGCGACGCGCAAGGCCTACGGCGAGGCGCTCGCCGCGGTCGGGGCGAACGACGGGAAGGTCGTGGCGCTCGACGCCGAGGTGTCCAACTCCACCTTTGCCGAGATCTTCAAGGATGCGCACCCAGATCGCTTCTTCGAGACCTGGATCGCCGAGCAGCAGCTGGTCGCCTCGGCGGTCGGCATGCAGGTGCGCGGCTGGAAGCCGTTCGCCTCGACGTTCGCCGCCTTCTTCGCGCGCGCCTACGACTTCGTGCGCATGGCGGCGATCAGCCAGGCGGACATCCGGCTCGCCGGCTCGCACGCGGGCGTCTCGATCGGCGAGGACGGCCCGTCGCAGATGGCGCTCGAGGATCTGGCGTCGTTCCGCGCGATCCACGGGTCGACCGTCCTCTACCCGAGCGACCCGAACCAGACGGCGAAGCTCGTCGAGCTGATGGCCGACCGCGACGGGATCGTCTACATGCGGACGACCCGCGAGGCGCTGCCGGCGCTCTACGGCGCGGACGAGCCGTTCCGGATCGGTGGCTCGCACGTCGTGCGCTCCTCCGACGACGACGAGGTGACGATCGTGGCTGCGGGGATCACGCTGCACGAGGCGCTCGCCGCCGCAGACGAGCTGGCCAACGAGGACATCGCCGTCCGGGTCATCGACCTGTACTCGCTCAAGCCGGTGGACGTGAAGACGCTGGAGGCCGCCGCCGAGGCGACCGGCGCGATCGTCACGGTCGAGGACCACTGGGCCGAGGGCGGGATCGGCGACACGGTGCTCGGGGCGCTCGCCGGCAGCGAGCACCGACCGCGGATCGTCAAGCTGGCCGTCGAGGAGATGCCCGGCTCGGGCACGCCGACCGAGCTCCTGCACGCGGCGAAGATCGACCGTGCCGCGATCGTCACCGCGGTCCGTTCGCTGGCCCGCGTGCGCGACTGATCGGCTAAGGTCGCGGCCGTGCCGAAGAATCGCGCCCTTGTCCCCCTCGCCCTGGTCGCCGCGATCATCCTGATCATCCTCGCGGCGCTCTACTTCGTCGAGCCGGCGAAGGCGCTGCCGGGCATCGTCCCGGGCCATCAGGCGGGCTCGACGCACCACCACATCAAGCACGGGATCGCAGCGCTCTTCGTCGGGCTCGCCTGCCTCGTGTACGTCTGGTTCGCGACCGGCAAGAAGCAGCACCCCGCCGCGTAACTTGCTCGGCGCCGCGCTCATCACCTACCCGCAGGCGATCGCGCTCGGCCTGCTCCAGGGCGTGTCGGAGCTCTTCCCGGTGTCGAGCCTCGGGCACAGCGTCATCCTCCCGAAGCTGCTCGGGTGGAACATCCACCAGAACGACCCGTACTTCATCACCTTCCTCGTCGCGACCCATCTGGCGACCGCGCTCGTCCTGCTTGCCTTCTTCTGGCGCGACTGGGCGCGGATCTTCAAGGGCCTCGGACGCAGCCTGCGCGACCGCGAGATCGCCGAGGACGACGTCGACGCGAAGCTGGGCTGGCTGCTCGTCATCGGGACGATCCCCGCGGGCATCCTCGGCCTGCTGCTCGAGCACACGCTGCGCTCGGCCTTCGCCTCGGCCAAGTCCGCGTCCCTCTTCCTGGCGCTGAACGGGCTGCTGCTCTACGGCGCGGAGCTGCTGCGCCGGCGGGCGCCGCAGGCCGAGGCGGACGACGACGCGCGCGTCGCGAAGCAGGTGAGCTGGCGCGGCGCCTTCCTCGTCGGGGCGGCGCAGGCGATCGCGCTCATCCCCGGCTTCTCGCGCTCGGGCGCCACGATCGGCGGCGGGCTCCTCGTCGGGCTGTCGCACAAGGACGCGGCCCGCTTCGCCTTCCTGCTCGCGACGCCGATCATCGGCGCGGCGGCCGTCCTCAAGCTGCCGGAGCTCTTCGGCCCGAACGGGAACGGCGTGCGCGGGCCGGCCCTGGCCGGCGCGCTCTGCTCCGCCGTGACCGCCTACCTCGCGGTGCGCTTCCTCATGCGCTTCTTCGAGACGAACACGCTGACGCCTTTCGCCATCTACTGCTTCCTCGCCGGCACCGGCTGCCTGGTCTACTTCCTGGCATGACGCTCCGCGTCGGCCTCCTCTCGACTGCGCGCATCAACGACGCGATCATCGCGGGCGCCGCCGCCAGCGGCGCGGTCGAGATCGTCGCCGTGTCGAGCCGGACACAGGAGCGCGCCGACGCCTACGCGGCGGAGAAGTCCATCCCGGTCGCCTACGGCAGCTACGAGGAGCTGCTCGCCTCCGACCTCGACGCCGTCTACATCGCGCTCCCGAACGCGTTCCACGTCGAGTGGGCGCACCAGGCGCTGGCGGCGGGCAAGCACGTCCTCGTCGAGAAGCCGCTGACGCGCAAGCCGGAGGAGATCGACCCGCTCTTCGACGCTGCCGAGCAGGCAGGGCTCGTCCTGCTGGAGGCCTACGCCTGGCGTCACGCGCCTCAAGGCCGGCGCATTGCCGAGCTCGTCGCGGGCGGCGCGCTCGGCGAGCTGCGGTTCGTCCGCTCCTGCTTCCGCGGCACGATGCCGGCGGACGACGTCCGCATGGTGCGCGCGCTCGGCGGCGGCGCGCTCCTCGACGTCGGCTGCTACCCGGTCGGCTCGATCCGACTGCTGGCCGGCGAGCCGGAGCAGGTGCAGGCTCAGCAGATCCTCGGCGGAGACGGCGTCGACGTGCGCTTCGCCGCGACGCTGCGCTTCGCGAGCGGCGTGCTGGCCGCCTTCGACTGCAGCTTCGACGAGCCCTACCGCGTCGACCTGGAGGTCGTCGGCAGCGAGGCGACGCTCCGGTCGCGCGACCCCTGGATGGGCCAGAAGGCGGCGCTCCACATCGAGCGGGCCGGCGAGATCGAGGAGATCGCCCTCGAGTCGCCGGACATCTACGGGACGCAGTGGGACGCTTTCGCCCGCGCTGTCGCCGGCGAACGCACGCCCGTGCTCGACCGCGCCGACACGTACGCACAGGCGCGGGTGCTGGACGCGCTGCTGCGCTCGGCCGAGACCGGCGCCGCAATCAGCCTGTAGCTGGAGCGGGGAGCTTCAGCCGAAACAGCGCGCCCCGCTCGCCCGCGAGGCAGACCAGCTCGCCGCCGTGCGCCTCGGCGAGGCCGCGGGCGATCGAGAGCCCCAGCCCGCTGCCGAAGCGGTGGCGCGACCGGGACGGGTCGAGCCGGACGAAGCGCTCGAAGATCCGCTCCCGCTCGTCGACCGGCACGCCCGCGCCTTCGTCCTCCACCTCGACGACGCAGGCGCCAGGCTCGCGGGCGACCGAGACGTGCACGGTCCCGGCGACGGGGCTCGCGTGACAGGCGTTGTCGATGAGGTTCGCGACCACCTGGCGGATGCGCTCCGGGTCGACCTCCGCAACGGCGGGCCCGTTGACGGCGAGGTCGAAGCGCAGCTGCGGCGCCAGGTCGGCGGCCCGCCCCACCTCGATCCGCGCCAGCTCGCGCAGGTCGACCGCCTCCCGCTCGAGCGGCACGCCCTGGTCGATCTTGTCGATGCTGAGGAGATCGTCCACGAGCCGCGCGGCGCGGGTCACCTCCTGGCCCAGCTTGAGGAGGATCACCTCCTGCTCCTCCGGCGAGTACTGGTTGCGCAGCAGCAGCTCCACGTTGACGCGCACTCCGGCGAGCGGCGTGCGCAGCTCGTGGGAGGCATCGCCGAGGAAGCGGCGCATGCGCTCCTCCGAGCGGCGGCTCGTCGCGAGCGCCTCCTCCAGCGAGTCGAGCATCTCGTCGAGCGCAGCGCCCAGCGTCCCGAGGTCGGTCGCCGGCTCGGTCGGGTGGACGCGCTCGCCCAGCTCGCCGCGCCGGATCCTGCGCGCGACCTGCGCGATCTCAGAGAGCGGGCGCAGCGTGACGCGGAGCATCCGCTCGAGGACGAGCACGCCGAGCAGGAGCGTCAGGAGCGACCCCGTGATCAGGTAGACGAGCACGCGCGACATCTGGTGCTCGATGCTCGAGGCGCTCGCGACGTAGATCACCTTGAAGCCCTGGACCGTGTCGCGGTGCTGGCGCAGCGCGGGAATCCGTGCGAGCGCGCTG
The DNA here is from genome assembly GCA_033857015.1 of Gaiellaceae bacterium. Taxonomy (GTDB): domain Bacteria; phylum Actinomycetota; class Thermoleophilia; order Gaiellales; family Gaiellaceae; genus JAWVDX01. Next base: position 355 of record JAWVDX010000020.1, on the reverse strand, counting down.
CGCAGGTTCGCGGCGCTGTAGAAGTTCGTCCCGGCGATCAGCCCGTCGAGGCCCCTCTCGTTGAGCGGCAGCCCCGACACCCAGCCGCTCTCGTTGCCGACGACCGCGGCGATCCCGCCTCCGGAGAGCCGCGAGGCGATCTCGCTCGGGCCACCGAAGGGGATCGCCGTCCCGCCCGCGGTCGACGGGTAGAGGTTGACCGCCACGTTGGCGCGCTGCTGCAGGCTCGAGCGCATGTCGCCCTCGAGCCGCGCGGAGAGGCCGAAGTAGACGAAGCAGTCGAGGACGAGGATCGCGAGCGCCAGCAGCCCGACCGTCGCGAGCGACACGCGGCGCCGGAGCGACGGGGTTCTCA
>JAWVDX010000019.1:0-5121 GCA_033857015.1 Gaiellaceae bacterium | reverse complement strand
AGCTGAGCGGGCTCGAGAACGTGGAGGTCGTCCAGGCCGCGGCCGGCGATGCGCCCGGGGAGCTCCTGATGGAAGCGGGCGCCGATCCTTCGCTCGCGCGGCGCGCACCTGCGGGAGCCGGCGCGATCGCCGTTCGCGCGATCACCCTCGACGGTCTCTGGCAGGTGCACGGCCGCCCCGCGGTGAGCGCGCTCAAGATCGACGTCGAAGGCGCCGAGCCGGCCGTCGTGCGCGGCGCTTCGGCATTGCTCCAGGAGTGCCGCCCGGCGATCCTGGCCGAGGCGAACGGGCACAAGGAGCGCGACGAGCTGACCGCACTGCTGGAGCCCCTCGGCTACGAGCGCTCCCAGCCCGAGGGCTTTGCGGCGTTCAACTACCTGTTCGTCGCGAGGCCGCGCTAGCCGGCGGCGCGCGAGCGCGCGTCCGCGCCCAGGCCGAGACACGCGGCGGCGGCAACGCGCAGGCGCCGCGCTGTCGCAGAGCGTCCGCGCGCGAGCGCCGTCAGGCTGCGGAGCGCCGCCCCGAGCGCGAGCGTCACGCGCAGGAGCAGCACGCCGCGCTGCCCGGCGCCGCGCAGGAACCGGAACAGCGACTCGTAGTAGGCGCGCTCGACGAAGAGCGGGACACCGAGCGCGCCGCCGCCGAAGTGACAGATGCTGACCTCCGGGGCGAACAGCACCTCGGCTCCCCGCGCCTGCAAGCGCCGGCAGAGGTCCGTCTCCTCGAAGAACATGAAGTACGCCTCGTCGAGGCCCCCCGCCTCGCGGTACGCCGCGCTCCGCACGAAGAGCGCGGCGCCGGCCACCCAGGCGACCGGCCCGGCGGCGGCCCGCTGAAGGTCGGAGCCACCCGGTCGCAGGTGGTCGCGAAGCACGCTCCACGGCGTCGGGAAGGCGGGGCGCGCGGAGAGCTGCGGCACCCCGTCCGCGTCTACTAGACGAGGCCCCACGGCGCCCACCCGCCCGTCCGCGAAGCGCGCGAGCAGCGGCTCGAAGCTGTCGAGGACGACCGTGTCGTCGTTCAGGAGGAGGACGACGTCCCCGGCCGCCGCGGCCACGCCGATGTTGTTCGCCGCCGAGAAGCCGGCGTTCCGCTCGAGCGCGATGACGTCCACCCACGCGAAGCGGCTCGCGAGCAGCTCGACTGTGTCGTCGGCGCTGGCGTTGTCGACCACGATCACCTGCGGGCGCTGCGGCTGGGTGCGCTCGAGGCTCTCGAGGCAGCCCGCGAGCAGCTCGCTGCGGTTCCAGGTGACGATCACGACGGAGAGCTGCACGGATCTAGAACACAGGCGTCTCGCGCCAGACGCCCCACTCCGCACGCAGCACGTCGCACATCTCGCCCACCGTCGCATAGGCGCGCGACGCCTCGATCAGCGCCGGCATGAGGTTCTCCTCACCGGCCGCCGCCACGCGGATCCGGGCCAGCGCCGCCTCGACGACCGCGTCGTCGCGCCGGGTGCGCACCGCCTGCACCCGCGCGATCTGCGCGCCCTCGAGCTTGGGGTCGACGCGCAGCAGCTCCGGCTCCGGCTCGTCCTTCAGCTCGTAGCGGTTCACGCCGACGACCACCCGGCGCCCGGACTCGACCTCGGACTGCTGGCGGAACGCAGCCTCGGCGATCTCCCGCTGGAAGAAGTTCTGCTCGATCGCCGCGACCACGCCGCCGAGCTCGTCGATCCGCCGGAAGTAGTCGCGCGCCTCCTCCTCGAGCCGGTTCGTCAGGCTCTCGACGAACCAGGAGCCGCCGAGCGGGTCGATCGTCGAGGCGACCCCGCTCTCGTGCGCGATCACCTGTTGCGTGCGCAGGGCGATCCGCGCGGCGTGCTCGGTCGGGAGCGCCAGCGCCTCGTCGAACGAGTTCGTGTGCAGCGACTGCGTCCCGCCGAGGACGGCGGCGAGCGCCTCGAGGGCGGTACGCACGATGTTCAGCTCCGGCTGCTGTGCCGTGAGCGACACCCCGGCTGTCTGTGTGTGGAAGCGCAGGCTCCACGAGCGCGGATCCTTGGCCCCGTAGCGGTCGCGCAGCTCCGTCGCCCAGATCCGGCGTGCCGCCCGGTACTTGGCGATCTCCTCGAAGAAGTCGATGTGCGCGTTGAAGAAGAAGGAGAGCCGTGGCGCGAAGCTGTCCACGTCGAGCCCGCGCGCGATCCCGGCCTCGACGTATGCGAAGCCGTCGGCCAGGGTGAAGGCCAGCTCCTGGGCCGCCGTCGAGCCGGCCTCGCGGATGTGGTAGCCGGAGATCGAGACCGGGTGCCACTGGGGCAGCTCCGCAGCGCAGAACTCGATCATGTCCGTGACGAGGCGCATGCTCGGCGCCGGTGGGAAGATCCACTCCTTCTGGGCGATGTACTCCTTGAGGATGTCCGTCTGGATCGTCCCGCGCAGCTGGTCGCGCGCCACCCCCTGCTGCTCGCCGACGCAGATGTAGAAGGCGAGCAGCATCGCCGCCGGCGCGTTGATCGTCATCGACGTCGAGACCTCGCCGAGCGGGATGCCGGCGAAGAGCGTCTCCATGTCCGCCAGCGAGTCGACGGCCACGCCCTCGCGCCCCACCTCGCCGAGCGCGAGCGCGTGGTCGGAGTCGTAGCCCATCAGCGTCGGCATGTCGAATGCCGTCGAGAGCCCCGTCTGGCCATGCTCGAGGAGGTAGCGGAACCGCGCGTTCGTCTCCTGCGCGCCCCCGAAGCCGGCGAACTGCCGCATCGTCCAGAGCCGGCCGCGATACATCGAGGGATAGATGCCGCGGGTGTACGGGAACTCGCCCGGATCGCCGAGGTCACGCGCGTAGTCGAGCGGACTGCTCTCGGGCCCGTAGAGCGGCTCGACCGGGAGGCCGGAGATCGTCGTTACCGGCTCGTCCTCGGAGCCCTCCTGCCCCCGGCGATTCTCCCTAGTCGCCATCGCCGAACAGTCTAGGCGCGCCACACGTAGAGCCAGACGTCCTGGGCATCCGAGGCCCAGTGGTCGCCCCCGCGCGGCGCTCGCACTCGGTAGGCGAAGCCGTTGTTCTCGAGCAGCGCGAGCAGCGACGAGAGCCGGTTCTCCGCGAAGGACTCGTGGTGGTGCGCCTCGATCATCATCCGCTCGACCCGGCTGAGCGCCCCGCTCGAGGCGAGCTCCTCGAGGATGTCCAGCTCGCGCCCCTCGACGTCCAGCTTCAGCAGGTCGACCGGCTCGTCGAGGTAGCGCGAGAGCGGTGCCGCCTCGACCAGCGCGACGGGCTCGGCGCCGGCCTGCTCGATCGTGGTGGCGCGCAGCGAGGCGCGGTCGCCGGGAAAGCCGTAGAAGGTCAGCTCGCCGGGAGCGCTCGCGAGCGCCTTCTGCTCGAGGGTGACGCCGTCCAGGGAGCCGGCGTTCGCCAGCAGAAGCGGGAAGGTGTCCGGCGCCGGCTCGAAGGCGACGATCCGCGCGGCCGGGTAGAGCAGCTTCACGTACAGGACAGAGAGGCCGATGTTGGCGCCGCAGTCGAGCACGCGCGGCGCGTCCGTCCCGGAGCTGAACGCGTACTGCTGCTCGATGAACATCTCCTCGAAGTTGAAGACGAAGTTCCCGTAGTCGCCGTAGCGGACGGTGTGCCCGAAGACCGTCGTCTCGCCCGCGCGGCGCAGGAGCGACGGCCGCACCACCGCCACGAGCTGGCGGGCGAGCATTGGCAGGTAGAGGCGCAGCACCGCTCGCCGGCCCGGGAAGGCGCCGCCGGTCAGGATCGTGGCGAGGTTCCGCCCGGCTCGCCGCAGCCCCGAGGCCAGCAGACTGGGGGCAAGAGCCATCCGCAGCAGGCTAGCGACTAGAGGCCTGATGCGCATTGGCCGGTGGCCGCGGCTGCTGTCCCAGGCACGGCGCCATGCCGTCTCGTCGCCCTTGCACAGGCCACCGGCCTGCGCCGCGGACGCCGAGCCAGCCTGGCTTGGCCCGGAACAGCCCCGCAGCCGACGCCCAACACGCATCAAGCCTCTAGTGTCCGCGCATGCCGGCCCTGCGCCCTCTGCTCGGCCCCGTCTCGCTGGAGATCGCCGAGGAGCGTCTGGAGCGGCGCAGCGACGCCGTCCTCATCGTGCCGACCTACCGCGCCGCCGCGGTGACCGCCGCAACGCTGCGCGAGGTGCTCGCGCTCAATCCGCCGGACGCGTTCGACCTCCTCGTCGTGGACAACGGCGGCGAGGACATCGCCGCCATCCGGTCGGCCCTCGACGACGACCCGCGCCTGAACTACATCGTCCTGCGGCACAACGCCGGGCCGGCCGGCGCGTTCCACGTGGCGCAGCTCCGCGCCTACGAGGCCGGCTACACGGCCATGGTGCTAAGCGACAACGACACGCGCCTCCTGACCGAGAACGGCCTGGCGCTCCTGCTCTCGAAGCTGCCCGCGGACGGCTTCGGCGCCGTTGCTCCGACGTTCGCCCACGACGAGCCGGCCGAGGACCAGCTCGTGCGCTGGACCGACTGGGAGTTCTTCGTCATCGGCCGCGCCGCGGTCGAGCGCGTCGGCACCGTCGATCCCGCCTACTTCTTCGGCTTCGAGGACTACGACTACGTGACGCGGGTCGTCTCGGCGGGCGTCCCGATCCTGCGCACCGGCGAGGTGCGTTCGTTCCACCCCTTCCGCAAGCCGGCGACGTTCTACAACTGGACGACCTACTCGATGGTGCGCGGCTACTGCCTGTACCTCTTCGTCCGCCGCCCCTCCCCCGTCGCGCTCCGCTTCCGGGTGCGGACGTTCGCCCACCTGCTCGCCTACGTCGGGTCGCGAGCGCTGGCCAGCCTGCTCGACCCGACGATCGCGCGCACGCTCGCCGTCGCCCTCCGCGACGCGCGCCGGCAGCGCCTGACGCTCGACCTACCGGCCAACCGCTTCGTCTACGAGGCGGTTCCCTGCAGCGGGGACGGTGTCTTCCACGACCTCGGCAGCCTGCGCTCCCGCCTCGTGCCGCGCAAGCGCTACGCCGTCGTGGATCCGCTCACGGGCGAGCGCGAGTGCTACGAGCGCCGCCGCGCGACCGTGCTCGCGCGCGGGCCCGACACCCGGCTTTAGGCGCGCTTGTCGATGCGCAGGAGGTAGAAGTCGGCCTCGTGGTGCACGAGATGCGCCCACGGCACCTTCCCCTGCGTGATCTCGGTG
>JAWVDX010000018.1:0-9191 GCA_033857015.1 Gaiellaceae bacterium | reverse complement strand
ATCGAGGCGACGGTGCGCCTGGACGGGGTCGAGCGCAGCGTGGTCGGAGCCGGCCACGGCCCGATCGACGCGTTCGTCGCCGCGATCGGGACGGAGCTCGGCGTCGACGTGCGGGTGCTCGACTACTCGGAGCATGCGCTCCGCTCGGGGGCGGACTCCACCGCTGCCGCGTACATCGAGGCGGCGGTCGGCGACCACGTGCTCTGGGGCGTGGGGATCGACGAGAGCATCGTCACGGCGTCGCTGCGCGCGGTCGTGAGCGCAGTGAACCGGGCGGCCAAGCTGTCCCCGGTGGCGGACGCCTCCGTGTCCGCTTAACCGTTCCGCTCCGGCTTCCGATACAGGAACGATGCGGAGACTCGTCCTCCTGCTCGTGCTTGCCTGCGCGCTCCTCACCGGCGTCCGCGACGCCGGCGCGCTGACGCTCGGCGTGTCCGACGACTCCGGGAAGTACTCCCGGGACGGGGGCGAGTCGTTCTTCGCCTCGCTGCGTGCGGTCGGCGGGACCGAGAACGCGATCGTCGTCTGGTGGGACGCCAAGCACCCGACGACGAACCCGGAGCAGGCGCTGCTCGATGCGGCGGTCGCGCACGCGCAGCTCGCCGGCGTGCGGGTCGTTATCGACGTGTATCTGCGCCACGCCAAGGACTACGCCACGAATCCGCGGGCGCCGGCCCAGTACGCGGCGTTCCTCCAGCAGCTCGCCCGGCGCTACCCGGGCGTTCGCGACTTCATCGTCGGCAACGAGCCGAACCAGCCTCGCTTCTGGCAGCCGCAGTTCGGCCCGGGCGGGAAGCAGCTCTCACCTGCGGCGTACGTGAGCTCGCTCGCGGCCGGCTACGACGCACTGAAGGCCGTGAATCCCGCGATCCGTGTCCTTGGCTTCGCGCTGTCGGAGCGCGGCAACGACAACCCGACGGCGCGCTCGAACGTCTCGATCTCGCCGCTGCGCTTCATCGCGGCGGCCGGCACCGCCTACCGCGCGAGCGGGCGGGCGAAGCCGCTGATGGACGCGTTCGCCTTCCACCCCTACCCGCGCAACGCGCTCGATCCGCTCGCGCGCGGGCTCGCCTGGCCGAACGCGGGCGCGCACAACCTCGACCGGATCAAGCAGGCCGTGTGGGACGCCTTCAACGGCACCGCGCAGCCGACCTTCGAGCAGGGGCTCCAGCTGGCGATCACCGAGGTGGGCTGGCAGGTCGGGATCCCGTCGAGCTCCATCGCCGCCTACACCGGCCAGGAGAACGTCACGACGACGGACGAGAAGACGCAGGCCGCGATCTACGGCGACCTCGTCCGCGAGTAACTGTGCGACCCGGCGATCCGCGACCTCCTCTTCCTGCACCTGATCGACGAGACGGCGCTGCTCGGGTTCCAGTCGGGGCTGATCCGCGCCGACGGGACGAAGCGCGCGTCGTATGCGGCCGTCAAGGGCGCGTACGCGGCGAACGGCGGCGCCTGCGCCGGGACGCCTCTGCGCTGGGCGCACGCGACCGGCGTCGTCGGGCTGAGCGCCCGCTTCCCGGCGGTGCGCGACGCGCAGCACGTGGGCGACTGGAGCCTGAATGCGTCCGCCGCGGAGGGTGCGAGCTACCGCGCGGTCCTCGTGTCGCTCGGCTCGGCCGCCGCGACGCCGGAGATCGTGACCGCGGCGCTCGCCGGACAGGGCCCCGCGCAGGTCGCGCTGAGCACAGCCGGCAAGCTCCGTGCGGGCGGCCAGCAGGCGATCGCACTGCCCCAGCGTCCTGTGAAGGCCGGCCGCTACGTATACGCGCTGCAAGCCGTTCCGACGCTGGCACCGGCGCGCGCACAGCTCGTGCTCAGCTCCGTCTTCAGCTTGCGGTAGACGGCCGCGTAGCATCCCGCCGATGGTGAAGCGACTCGCGTCCGGCGCCGCTGCGCTCTGGGCCGCCCCGGCTGCAGCGCCGCTCGTGCCCAAGCTCGCGGACGCCTTCCGCATCGAACGACGCCTCGCCGGGCCGGGCGTCGCGCTCACCTTCGACGACGGGCCGCACCCGGACGGGACGCCGGCGATCCTCGCAGAGCTCGCGCGCGCCAACGCGACCGCGACCTTCTTCCTCGTCGGCGAGCAGGTGGAGCGCTACCCCGAGGTTGCGCGCGCGGTCGCGGCCGCCGGCCACGAGATCGCGCTCCACGGCTATCGCCACACGCTGCTGCTGCGCCGGACCGTCTCCGAGCTGGCGGACGACCTCGCCCGGGCGGCCGCCCTCATCGAGGACGTGACTGGCCGCTCACCCCAGGTGTACCGCCCGCCCTACGGCGTGTTCAGCCTCGGCGGGCTCCTCCATGCGCGCAAGCACTGGCGCCCGCTCCTCTGGTCGGCCTGGGGACGGGACTGGACGCCCCGCGCGACGCCGCAGTCGGTCGCCCGCCTTGCCACCCGCGACCTCCGGCGCGGCGACGTCGTCCTGCTCCATGACGCGGATCACTACAGCGCCGACGGGTCGTGGCGCGTGACCGCCGGCGCGCTCCCGGCGATCCTCGAGGCGGTTCAGGCCCTGGGCGAGCCGTTCGTCGCGGCGAGCCTCTGACCAGGCGAAACGACGCCGGCGGGGTGCGCTGGGCGGGCTCAGGCAAGGACGCAGGGAGCGGGCATAGCAGCGCTATGGCCGCGACCGAGGACGCCGCATGAGGTCGTTCAGCGCGGCCCGACGGGCTCAGGCTTCGCCTGGTCAGAGGCTCTAACCCAGTCGACGTAGCGGCGCACGCCCTCCGCGAACGGCGTCTCCGGCCGCCACCCGAGCTCCGCCGCAGCCCGCGCGCCCGAGATCTCCGCCGGCGCCAGGTCGCCCTTGCGCCCCTCCACCTGGACGAGCTCCACCTCGCCGACGATCTCCTGCACCGTCTCGGCCACCATCCTGATCGTCACCGAGTCGGGGCTGACGAGGTTGTAGATCCGGTTCGCCGCCTCGGGCGCGAGCCCCGCGACGACGCCCTCCGCCAGATCCTCGACGTAGACGAACCGCCGCGACTGCGACCCGTCGCCCGCGATCGTCAGCGCCTCGCCGCGCAGCGCCTTCGCCACGAACGCGGCGACGACGGCGGTCGGCCGGGAGCGCGGCCCGTACGGGATCCCGAAGCGCAGGATCGTGTGCTCCTGCCCGTACAGCTCGCCGTAGGAGCGGCAGTACATCTCCCCGGCCAGCTTCGTCGCCGTGTAGAAGTGGGACGGCAGCCCGAGCGGCGTGTCCTCGTCGAGCGCGCCCTCGCCGACCGCCTTGTCGTACACCCAGACCGTCGAGCCGTAGACGACGCGCTTGATCCCTTCGGCGCGGGCAGCGTCGAGGATGACCTGCGTGCCGCGGACGTTGACCGCCCCGGCGCTCGTCGGATCCTGGATGACCAGATCGACGTCGGCCCAGGCGGCCAGGTGGATCACGGCGTCGCAACCGCGCAGCGCGGCGCGCACCTGCTCCGGGTCGAGCAGGGAGCCTTCGACCCACTCGACCTCCCCGTTGTGGTGCGGCGACCTGAGCAGGTCGAAGTTGACCGGCTCGTGCCCCGCGGCGACGAGCTTGTCGAGGACATGCGACCCGATGAAGCCGGAGCCGCCGGTCACCAGCACTCTCACGCCGCGGCCTCCGCGTCCTTGGGAAGCCCGCCCTCGTCGGCCGGCCGGTAGTAGAGCGGCGCGCACCAGTGGCTCTGCGCGATCCAGTCCGTGTTCGGGAGGTCCTCCTCGGAGCCCATGATCCGGTGGCAGGGCTGGTCGTAGACCTTGCCGGTGGAGCGCTCGAGCGGGTCGAAGACGATGTACTTGTAGAGCCCCGAGGTCATCCCGTCCGGGAGCTCGATCCGCGAGGGGTGCACCGGGTCGAGCAGCTGCCGCGCCATCCGGTTCTTCCAGGCGACGATCTCGTCGAGGCGCTCCGTCTGGACGAGGCCGAGCGCCGCGGTGAACTCGTTCATGCGGAAGTTCAGGCCCTCCACCTCGTAGCCCGGCTTCCCGTAGTTCCGGAACGTCCGCGCGTACTCGACGAGGTCTTCGTGCTTCGAGACGAGCATCCCGCCCTCGCCGGTGGAGATCGTCTTCGTGGCCGCGAACGACCAGATTCCCGCATCCCCCCAGGTGCCGGCGCGCCGGCCGTTCCACTCGGCACCGTGCGCGTGCGCGCAATCCTCGATGAGGAAGACGCCCTCGGCCTCGCAGAGGTCCGCGATCGCATCGATCTCGAAGGCGACGTGGCCGCCGATGTGGACGACGTACGCGGCGCTCGGCTTGTACTTGTGCAGCTTCGCCTCGAAGTCCTTGAAGGACATGCAGAGGTCGTCGCGGTTGGAGTCGACGAACGCGACCTTCCCGCCCGCGCTGACCACGGAGAGCGGCGTGGCCATGAAGGTGTTGGACGGGCAGAGCACCGTCTGACCGCGGACGCCGGCGAACTCGAGTGCCGCGAGCGCGGCGCCCGACCAGCTGCCGAACGCGACTGCAGGGAGGCGGTTCCACCTGTGCCAGGCCGCCTCGAAGGCGGGCGTCACCGGGCCCTCCGACCACTGCTCGCGCTCCATGATCTCGTCCCACAGCGTGTGGACGCGAGCGCGGTCGCGGTGGTCGAAGCCGATCGCGAAGCGGTCGATGTCGGGGCGGGGGCCGACCATCAGCGCTGGAGCCTACTCCGCGTGCGCGCCGCCCGCGACGGGGAACCGTTCGGCGGCCCCTGGCGCTCAGCCGATTCACAGCTGCGTCCGCTAGAAATGAGGCATGGCCAAGCTCGTGCAGCTCCGCCGCCGGCTCGGCGGCGTCGAGGGGAACCGCTCACTCACGACCTGGACGGCGATCGTGCTGCTCGTCCTGCTGCCGGTGGAGCTGCTGACGCTCCTCGCGCTGGGCCCGCTCCTGCCGGTGCACGTCTTCGTCGGGATGCTGCTCGTCCCGTTGGTGACGCTCAAGCTCGCATCGGTCACCTACCGCCTCTGGCGCTACTACGCGCGCTCGCCGGCCTACGTCGCCGCCGGGGCGCCGGCGCTGCTGCTGCGCCTGCTCGGGCCGTTCGTCGTGGCGACGACGCTCGTCCTCCTGGGGAGCGGTGTCGCGCTCGTCGTGCTCGGGCCGGGCACGCCGTTCGTGCTCACCGCGCACAAGGCGAGCTTCATCCTCTGGGCAGGCGCCATGGGCCTGCACGTCCTCGGGCATCTGCGCGACGTCGTGGCCGTTCCGACCGCGTGGCTCAGGCGCAACAGGCTCGAGGGCAGAGCCACGCGCGGCATCGCGATCGGCGCCTCGGTGCTCGCCGGCCTCGTCCTCGCGACGACGACGCTGCACCTCGCCGACCGCTGGGAGGATGGCGGCCGCTCCGAGCAGCACGAAGTACGCTAGAGCCATGGAAGGCGTCGTCGTCGCGGTCAGCCGGAGCGCCACGCACACGATGAGCAAGCCGAACGCCGCGTGGATCCGCCTGCTCGCGGGGCTCGGCGTCGAGGGTGACGCGCACCAGGGCGTGACGGTGAAGCACCGCTCGCGCGTGCGGGCCGACCCGACGCAGCCGAACCTCCGCCAGGTGCACCTGATCCACGAGGAGCTGCACGACGAGCTGCGCGCGGGCGGCTTCGGCGTCGCGCCCGGGGTGATGGGCGAGAACGTGCTGACGCGCGGGATCGACCTCCTCGGCTTGCCCCGCGGAACGCGTCTGCTGCTCGGCGGCGAGGCGGTGGTCGAGGTGACGGGGCTGCGCAACCCGTGCGGACAGCTCAACGGGATCCAGGACGGACTGCTCGACGCCACGATCGACCACGATGCCGACGGCAACCTGATTCGCCGCGCCGGGATCATGAGCGTGGTGCTGGCCGGGGGCGAGCTGCGGCCGGGCGATCCGATCCGGGTCGAGCTGCCGCCGGAGCCGCACGAGCCGCTCGAACGCGTCTAGGCGGCCGAGCGCCGGCGCTGCACGGGCCGGGCCGGCGCGGAAGCGGCGCGCGAGCGCGGCGTCCCGCGGTTGATGCGCCAGAGGGTGGCGCCGACGACCGCTGCCGTTGCAACGAGCTCGAGCGTCAGCAGCCAGGCGGTGTGGCGATCCGTGCCGCTGCCGAGCCCGTGCAGCGTCGCGGCGCCCCAGACGGCGAAGTTCGCGTAGTGGGCGCGCCGCCAGAAGCGGTAGGAGAGCCGCTTGCGATAGCGATTCGTCAGCGCGAGCGCGACGAGGAGTTCCGCGGCGACGATCCCGAGCGCCGTCCAGAACGTCCGGTATCCCGAGGCGAACGGGACGACGAGCTGCGTCAGCGAGAAGGGCGTGAACGAGTCGATCGCGATCGTCACCACGTGGAGGCCGACGAAGCTGCCGGTGAGCAGGCCGATGTAGCGGTGCACGTCCTCGAGCGCGAACTTGGGCCAGGCGCGGCGCGGCCGTCCCTCGGCCATCAGGACGCCGAGGAGGACTCCGACGGTCAGGAGGACGAAGGCGGCGACGCCGCTCGCGCGCGCCACGTACCAGTCGAGGGGGCTCGACGTCAGGTGCACGCCGGCTCCCGCTCGGCCGTCCACGCCGGGGTCGTGAGGACGGTGCCACTCGCGGCGACGAAACGTCCGGGGAGGTTCCGTTCCTCGAGCCAGCGCGGCCCGGCGAGGAACGCCGCCTTCGCGGCGACGTCGGCCGCGAGGCAGGTCGCGCCGCAGACGCTGACCTCGCGCCACGGGGACTCGGCCGGACGGCCGGTCGAAGGATCGATCAGGTGGTGCTGCTCGACGCCGCCGCGCCGCCAGCGGCGCGCGCTCGCCCCGCTCGTCGCCAGCCCGCCCTCGCGCAGCTCAACGGCGCCGCCGCCGGGCAGCGCCACGGTCACGGGCCCGCGCGCCGCGAGATCGCCGCCGGCCGCCACGAAGCCGTCGCCCGCGAGGAGCGCGAGCGCCTCGTCGACGGTCGCGCCCTTCACGACGCCGTTCAGGTCGAGGAGAACACCGGGCGGACAGCGCAGGAGCCGTCCGGCGAGTCGTACCTCCTGCCACGCGCCGGCCCTGGCCTGGCCCAGTGGGCGTGGATCGTCTCCGAGCTCGGCGAAGTCTCTGTCGTAGCCCGCGGCCTCGAGCGCGGCGCCGAGGGTCGGGTCGACGAGCCCGTCCGTCTCGGCGGCCAGCTCGAGCGCGAGGCGGAGCACCGCGGCGAAGTCCTCCGACACGCGAACGAGCTCGCCGCTCCGTGCGTTGACCGCATTCAGCTCGCTGGTGGGGCGGAACCGACTGAAGCGGCGGTCCCGCTCGCGGAAGAGGTGCGCGACGCGCCCCAGCTCGAGAGGCGTCGCCCCGCCGACGACGACCTCGCAGCCCATCGAGCGGAAGCGCCGGATCACGACTGGCTCGTCTGGACGACGGGCGCCGACTCCGCGGGCGCGACCAACCCGGGTTGCACGCGGCTCTGCCGGAAGGCGGAGCCGCTCTGCGGCGAGGAGAGCGAGCTGCTGTCCCCGCTGGCGTGTCCCGCGGTCGTCCCCCAGGCGAGCCCGGCCGCGACGCCGAAGACGCCGAGCGAGCCGGCGAGCACGAGGCGCTTGGCCGCACGGGCGCGCTGCCGCGCCCTGTCCATCCGTGAGCGTTCCATGCTTCGAAGGTAGCCAGCGCTCCTGTGAGCCCGCTGAGTGGCAGCTGGACGTTGGCGCAGCCTTTCCCGCCGTTGCTAGCGTGGCTCAGGTGAGGTTGATCGAGACAGCCGCCGGAGCGGAGCAGGAGCCGCAGCGCCCGCTCGAGCAGGTCGAGGCCGAGGCGCTCGACGCCTACTCGACCGTCGTGACGCGTGTGGCGGAGCGGCTCTCGCCGGCCGTCGCCAACCTGCGCGTCTCGAAGCGCGGCCGCGGCGGCACGGTGCTCGACGGAGCCGGCAGCGGCGTCGTCATCACGCCGGACGGCTTCCTCCTCACCTCCGCGCACGTCGTGGCCGGCGCCTCGTTCGGCGAGGCGACCTTCTCCGACGGGCAGGAGCTGCGCTTCGAGATCACCGGCGCCGACCCGCTCTCGGATCTGGCCGTGCTGCGGCTCAGCGAACGCCCGCCCGCCTGGGCGACCCTGGGCGCGGCAGAGCGGCTGCGCGTCGGCCAGCTCGTCGTGGCGATCGGGAACCCGTACGGCTTCGCGAGCTCCGTCACAGCCGGCGTCGTCTCGGCGCTCGGTCGCTCGCTGCCCACGCAGGCGGGACGGATCGTGGACAACGTCATCCAGACCGACGCGGCGCTCAACCCGGGGAACTCCGGCGGCGCGCTCGCCGACGGCGAGGCCCGCGTCGTCGGGATCAACACGGCGGTCGCGGGCATCGGCCTCGGCCTGGCCGTGCCGGTCAACGACGCGACGCAGCGGATCATCGCCGCCCTGATGCGCGACGGCCGCGTGCGCCGCGCCTACCTGGGAATCGGTGGCGGCACGCGCCCGCTGCCACCCCGCCTCGCGGCCCGCGTCGGCAGGCGCCGCGGCGTCGAGATCGTGGACATCGTCCCCGGCTCGCCGGCGGCGCTCGCAGGCCTGCGCCCGGAGGACCTCGTCGTCGCCGTCGACGGCCTCCCCGTCGAGAAGGTGGACGATCTCCAGCGCCTCATGGTCGAGGAGCTGATCGGCCAGCCGGTCGCGATCGAGCTGCTGCGCGGCGGCGACGCGCTCGTCCTCGAGCTCGTCCCGGTCGAGCTCGAGACCCGTTAACACGCCGGAAATCTCCCTCCGCTAGATTGCGCCTGCGTCGGCCCACGATGGTCCGGCGAAGGCACTGGCGCCTGGGAGGTGAGTCTGCTTCCTGTGGCGCCGTTTTTTCGTGGACCGACACCGAGGAGATCCAATGACCGAGCTACTTGCGAACCGCCCCGCGGAGGTTGTCTCTCCCCCGACGCTGAACGCGCCCGAGGGCGTCCGCCTCGTGCGCCTGCGGCTCGCGGACCGCCCGGGCAGCCTGGCCAAGGTGACGGAGATCCTCGCCGTGCACGAGGTGGACGTGCTGCGCCTCGAGATCGTCGCGCAGGAGTCGGGCTGGGCGACGGACGACTTCCTCGTCAAGGGGAAGAAGGTGCGGGAAGCGCTGCGCGTGCTGGGCGCCACGGACGGCATCAGCGTGCTCACGTGTCGTGACGGGGTCGATCTGCCCGATCCCGGGATGGCGATGGCGGCTGCCTGCGCCCTCGTCAGCTTCGCGAACAGCCGGCGACACGCCTACCGGCAGCTCGTCCACGCCGCCCTTTCCCTCGTGTTCGCCGAAGCCGCGGTG
>JAWVDX010000017.1:0-5526 GCA_033857015.1 Gaiellaceae bacterium | reverse complement strand
CCGACCTCGACGGGCGCGTAGTCGAGTGCCTGCGCCTCCTCCCAGGAGATCCGGTCGACCGCGTCGCTGACAAGGAGCTCGTCGACGGAGCGGGTCTCGGGATAGATCCGCTCGCGAAGCCGGCCCGAGGTCTCGGCCAGCCGCGCCCGCGTGTAGCCGAGGTGGCGGATCACGGGCGGCTCAACGCCGGTCGCCACGGGGAGGCGCGGTCGACTCGCGCTCGACCAGGCGCGGCCGGAACAGGACACTCCGGGTGTCGCGGGACTCGCCGTCGAGGAGCTCCGCCAGGATCCGCACCGACGCAGTGGCGATGTCGGCGATCGGCTGCTCGATCGTCGTGAGCCGCGGCAGGGAGTACTCGCAGGCCTCGATCCCGTCGAAGCCCACGATGGAGAGGTCGCCCGGGAGCTGCAGCCCGGCGTCGGCCGCCGCTCGCATGACGCCGAAGGCGAGGAAGTCTGACGACGCGATGAGCCCGGTCGGCCGGCGGTCGCCGTCCAGCTCGAGGACGCGCTTGAATCCCTCGAAGCCGTCCGGTGCGCCCCAGCCGCAATGGATGACGTTGGCCGGATCGAGCGTCAGGCCATGCCGCTCCAACGCGGCCTCGACGCCCTGGAGACGTTGACGCACATGGAGGAACGACTCTGCGCCGCCGATGATCCCGATCCGCTCGTGCCCGAGCGCGACGAGGTGCTCCGCGGCGAGAACGCCGGCGGCACGCTCGTCGACGCCGACGCACGGGATGTTGAGCGTGTCGTTCGGGGCGTTGACGAGCACCATCTGGGCGCCGAGGCCGGAGAGCTGCGCGAAGTGCTCGTGCGAGCCGTTGACGTCGGGCGCCTCGCCGCTCAGGAGGATCATCCCGATGATGCCGCGGTCGAGGAGATGGTGCATCCCCGCGCGCTCGCGCTCGGCGAGCGACTCGTCCGTCCCGCGCGGATCGGTGGAGTGGATGACGGTCGTGTAGCCGGCGCGCGCAGCGATGTCGGAGACGACGACGGAGAGCAGCGGGAAGATCGGGTTGCGGACGTCCGGTGTGAGGAGGCCCATCATCCCTTCCTTGCGGGGCAGGCCATCGGGGCGGACGTACATGAGCTCGCGCATCGCGCGCTCGACGCGGTCGCGCGCGTCCGCGCTGACGCTCGCTTTCTCGTTGAGCACCGCGGAGACTGTCCCCAGGCTCACGCCCGCACGCCGCGCGACGGCTCGGATCCCCGGCCTGCGGCGCGGCTCGACGCCGGCATCCTGGGTCATCGGGTTCTCCGCTCGGCGGAAACGCTTGACACTTCACTCCCCGTTCCATAGTGTGGCTGAACAGTGTTCATCAACCGCTATACAGTGTTCAGTCTACCGATACAGGTGAGCGTACCGGGTAGAGCGGCCTTCCTCGGTGACGTTGTGCCTCGCAACGTCGACCGTGGTTCCTCGGGCAATCTCTTCCTCCGCTCCACACTCCGGCACCAGCAAAGGAGACCGTAGTGAAGCGCAATCTCTCGAGGCGTCGCGGATTCGCAGCCGCGCTCGTCTTTACCTGTCTCGCCGCCGCGATCATCGTGCTCAGCGCCACGGCGGCGAGGAAGACACATCGCGACAGCGTCACGATCACCTGGTTGACGTTCGAGACCGCCAACCTTCCGGCGGCCTACTGGGACGACATCGTGACCCGCTTCGAGGCCAAGAACCCAGGCATCACGGTCAAGCGGATCGTCTCGCCGACGCTCGACCGGGACGGATACGCGAAGCAGCTCCTCGCATCGGGCCAGTTCCCGGACGACCTGCAGTCGATCACCGTCCAGGACTTTGCGAGTCAGGGACTGCTCTACGCGTGGACGCCCGCAGAGCAGGCGAGCTTCCACATCCTGTTCCCTCACTCGGAGGAGCTGAACGGGAAGCAGTACACGATCCCGCAGAACTCGCAGCTGATCCCGCTCATGTACTACAACAAGGCCAACTTCGCCAAGGTGCACGCCAAGCCGCCGAAGACGTGGGCGCAGTTCGTCGCCGTCTGCGCGAAGCTCAAGAAGGCCGGGATCACCCCGCTACTCCTGGGCGGCAGCAAGGACACCTGGACGTCGTGGATCTTCATGGGCGGCGTCTTCTCGGCTGACGTGCTCGGCAAGGATCCCAACTGGATCCTGAAGCGCAAGCAGGGGAAGGTGCACTTCACGGATCCGATCGTCCAGCACGCCTTCAACAAGTGGGCCGCTCTCGCCAAGGCCGGCTACTTCAACAAGAACGCCCTGAGCCTGGACTACCCCGGCATCCAACAGGCGTTCCTCGACGGCAAGGCGGCCATGTACCCGATGGGGAGCTGGGCCGCGTCGAAGACCGCTGTCGGTGCGTCCACCTTCGGCACCGGCGTCTTCCGCGTCCCGACCGACAACGGTGCGGCGGTTCAGGCTGTCATCACCGGTGGTGGGATCTTCGTGAGCGCGAAATCGGCTCACCTGGACGCCGCGAAGAAGCTGGCGCAGTTCTGGTCGCTCGACCCGAAGGCCAACGCCACACTGGCGACGAATGACGCCGGTCTGATCGCGGTGAAGGGCTTCCAGCAGCCGACCGGCTTGACGGGAACCTTCTACCAGACGGCTGCTCTGTTCAACCAGAAGAGCACCAAGAAGAACCCGATCAAGACCGTCGACGTCATGTTCTTCAACGCCGGCGATCGTGGGTCTCTCGCGGGGATGGACGGCTTCTACGCGACAGCCGCGCAGAACATCCTGCTCGGGAAGTCGGTCAAGTCCCAGCTGAAGTTCCTCGACCAGCAATGGGACAAGGCGAGCAAGAAGTAGGGAGCCTCCTCCAAGGAACGTCGCCCGCCGGGCCTCTGCCACGTGGCCCGGCGGGACGTCGTTTCGAGGCCGGATCGTCCGAACACCCGAGAGGAGGCAAGCTGTGACCGGCATGGCAGAGATCGACACGACCCCGATTGGCCGCTCGGCGGCTTCGCCTTCCGGTCGCTCGAGCCGAAGTCGCAGGCGAAACCCCAACCTCCGCTTCTGGACCGTCCCGAGCTTCGCCACACCGTCGCTCGTGCTCTACGTCGGCCTCGTCTTCCTGCCGCTCGTGCTCGCGGTCGGCTACAGCGTCACGGACAAGAACCTGCTTGCCGCGCACACCCATTTCGTCGGGGTCGGGAACTACCAGTCGCTGCTGCACGACGGCGTGTTCAAGCAGTCGCTGCGAGTCAGCGCGATCATGGCGGTGCTCATCGTCGTGCTGCCGAACGCGCTCGGCCTCGGCGTCGCGCTGATGTTGAGCGGCGAAGGTCGGATCTACGCGGTGATGCGCACGGTCTTCTTCGTTCCGATGGTGCTCGCGGCCGTCGTCGTGAGCTTCATCTGGCAGGCGATGCTGACCGACGACGGCGTCCTCAACTCGGTGCTGCGGACGCTCGGGCTCGGCTCGCTCCAGCAGGGCTGGCTCGACACGCCCAACCACGCGATCGGCGCCGTCGCCGCCGTCGTGACCTGGCAGTTCCTCGGCTTCTGCGCCGTCATCTACCTGGCCTCGCTGAAGGCGATTCCCACGGAGCTGATCGAGGCCGCCCAGGTCGACGGCTGCACCGGCTTCAGGCGCTTTCGCCGGATCACCTGGCCGCTCGTCGCCCCGGCCGTGACGATCAACACCGTCCTGCTCTTCATCACGGCGTTCAAGCTCTTCGACTACGTCAAGGTGATCACGAACGGCGGCCCGGGCGGCGCGACGAACACGCTCGCCCTCAACATCTACACCGTCGGGTACACCCAGAACGACTTCGGCCTGGCCTCGGCCGAGGCCGTCGTCCTCTTCGCGATCGTCGCGTCGGTCTCGTCGCTCGCGGTCATCCTGTTGCGCCGCCGGGAGACGACCGCATGATCGCGCCCTTCTGGAGAAGCCGGCTGCGGCTCCTGTTCGCGCTCGCGATGACGGGGATCTTCGCCGGTCCGCTCTACCTCGCGCTCGTCAACGTCTTCAAGCCTGCCGACAGCATCCGCGCCCATCCGCTCGCGCTGCCCACGGACTTCACCACGAAGAACGTCGTCGACGCGGCGCACCTCTCGCTCGTCCAGACCGGGCTCAAGACGAGCCTGATCATCACGACCTGCACCGTCCTGCTGATGGTGCCGCTCGCGGCGATGGTGGCCTACTACATCTCGCGCTGGGACACGAAGGTCGCACGCGGGCTCCTGCTCTTCTTCCTGCTGGGGCTGATGCTGCCGCCCCAGATCGTGCTGATCCCGACCACGGTGATCCTGCGCCACCTGCACCTCATGTTCACCTACTGGGGCGTGATCCTGAACTTCGCGGCCTACTTCCTGCCGTTCGGGGTCTTCGTCTTCAGCGGGTTCCTGCGCACGATCAGCCGCGAGCTGGACGAGGCCGGCGCGATCGACGGCGCCTCGAGCTTCAAGGTGTTCTGGAGGATCATCTTCCCGCTCATGCGGCCCGCGACGGCGAGCGTCGTGATCGTGACGGCGCTCTGGACGTGGAACGACTTCCTCGCGCCGCTCATCATCCTCGGGGCTGCTAGTGGCGTCACGATCACGACCGGGATCTACATCGCGATCGGGACGTACTCGGTGAACTACGGCCAGGAGTTCGGCGTGATGTTCCTCGCCTCGCTGCCGATCCTCGCCTTCTTCCTCCTGCTCCAGCGGCACTTCGTGAGTGGGCTGACCGGAGGAGCGACCAAAGGATGACCCGTGGCGCGCGTTGACTTCACAGACGTGACGAAGGAGTTCGACGGCGGCGTGATCGCTGTCGACGGGCTGAGCCTGTCCATCGAGGACGGCGAGTTCATGGTGCTCGTCGGGCCGTCCGGCTGCGGCAAGACGACGGCCCTGCGGATGACGGCGGGCCTCGAGGCGGTCACCGACGGGACGATCTCCATCGGCGGCCGCGCGGTGAACGACGTGCCCTCGGCCAAGCGCGACATCGCGATGGTGTTCCAGAACTACGCGCTCTACCCGCACATGAGCGTGTTCGAGAACATGGCCTTCGGCCTGCAGCAGCGGCGGATGCCGAAGCGGGAGATCGCCGAGCGCGTGCGCGAGGTCGCCCGGCTGCTCGAGCTCGAGCCGTACCTGAGCCGCAAGCCCAAGGCGCTCTCCGGGGGGCAGCGGCAGCGCGTTGCGATGGGGCGGGCGATCGTCCGCCGACCGTCCGTGTTCCTCATGGACGAGCCGCTGTCGAATCTCGACGCGAAGCTCCGCGTGCAGATGCGGGCCGAGATCCGGACGCTTCAGCGCGAGCTCGGCGTCACGACGATGTACGTCACGCACGACCAGACCGAGGCGATGACGATGGGCGACCGCGTCGCCGTCATGCGCAGGGGCGTGCTGCAGCAGGTCGCCTCCCCGCACGAGCTCTTCCGCCGACCGGTCAACCTGTTCGTCGCGGGCTTCATCGGGAGCCCGGCGATGAACTTCCTCGACGCGCAGGTGAGCGACGGGACGGTCGTCGTCGGCGCGTATCGCCTCCCCCTCTCGTCGGGTGCGCTGGCGCAGGCGGAGGGCCGCCGCCTCGCGCTCGGCGTCCGCCCGG
>JAWVDX010000016.1:0-3586 GCA_033857015.1 Gaiellaceae bacterium | reverse complement strand
CCAGTGTCCTTTCAGCCTCGAGGCGAGAAACGCGAATGGGTGCGAACGGCCCCGCCTGGGCGAGCGCGATCTCGCTCGTGCGGCGCAGCTCCAGCAGGGCGAGGAACGCGACGGCCTGCTCGACCCGCGAGAGGCCGGCGACCTCCTGCTCGAAGTCGAAGCGGCTGCGCCGGGAGAGCAGGGCGCGGAAGCGGTCGACGAACTGGGAGACCGGCGGGAACTTGAGCGCCATGTGACGCAGCGAGACGGTGGGCGGCTCGGCAGCGAGCAGGCGCAGCGCGACGGCGAGCTGCTCCGGGTCCTGCGGAGCGAGGCGGCGCTCCGGGATAGGCGCGAGCGGCGCGGGTGCAAGGCGGAAGAAGCGGTCGCCTTCCTGCTCGAGGCGCTCGGCGAGCCAGCCGGCGGCCTCCTTCATGCGCCGGTACTCGGCGAGGCGCCGCGCCAGCTCCTCCGCGGCCTCCTCGGGCTCCAGCTCCGCGAGCTCGTCCGCTTCCTCGGCGAAGAGCCCGCGCGCCTTCAGCTCGAGCAGCGCCGCGATCAGGACGAGGAACTCGCCGCAGGCGTCGAGGTCGAGCAGCTGCCGCTCGGCGAGGCGCTCGACGAAGGCGACGACGATCCCGGCCACGTCCACCTCGGCCAGGTCGAGCTCGTCGCGCAGCACGAGGGTGAGGAGCAGGTCGAAGGGGCCCTCGAAGGCGTCCAGATCCAGCTCGAGCTCGCGCACGACCACGGGCATGACCCTAGCGAGGGGGCCGGATGGCCTAGCGGCGTCCGCGAGGCACGGCCATCGCCGGCCGAGCCGGGCCCGACTCCGCCTTGCGCTTCTTGCGTGGCTGCCAGATCTGCCACCAGACGAAGAAGCCGGTGGAGGCGACGAAAACGACGAGCGACACCCAGGCGTTGACCCGCAGCCCGAGGAAGTGCCCGGACGGGTCGATCCGCAGGAGCTCCTCGAAGAAGCGGCCGAAGGTGTAGAAGGAGACGTAGAGCGCGAAGAGCGCCGGTGGGCGGAAGCGGATCCTCCGGTCGAGCAGGAGCAGGAGCCCGACGCCGCTCAGATCCCACAGGAACTCGTAGAGGAAGGTGGGGTGATAGGTCAGGTTGCAGGTGCTGTTCGCGAGGTCCTTGTCGCTGTCGGGGCAGTGGTTGTAGTCGATCTTCAGCGCCCACGGAAGCGTCGTCGCCTTGCCGAAGAGCTCCTGGTTCCAGTAGTTGCCCCAGCGCCCGACGCCCTGGGCGAGCAGGAGCCCCGGCGCGGCGGCGTCCAGCATGTGGCGGATGCCGAGCTGTTTGACCTGCTCGATGCGGGCTGCCAGCGCCCGCTGGCCTTCCCCCTGCGTCTGCGCGCTCTCCTCCTCGAGCCTGCGCACCTCGTTGCGGAGCCCACGGCGCACGATCAGCGCGCCGGCGGCCACGCCGAACAGGATCCCGCCCCAGATGCCGAGACCGCCCTTCCAGACGGCGAAGGCGCCCCACCAGGGATGCGGCCCCGGCGGCAGGCCGAGCAGCTGATCCTGGTTCCAGCTCGTGACGTCGTGGTAGAGCCGGGCTCCGACGATGCCGGCGAGAACGCCCCACAGCGCGACCTCGTAGACGAGATCGGCCTGCCCGCCGCGCGCGACCCAGCGCCGCTTCGTCAGCCAGACGCAGAGCGCGATTCCGACCAGCAGCATCAGCCCGTACATCCGCAGCGGGACGGGCCCGAGGTGGAGGACGCCCGAGTGCGGCGAGGGGATCGAGGCGAGCAGGGCAGTCACCGGGCCGCATTCTGCCCGATGCCGCCGGATGGAGCGTTAACTCAGGAGCCTGAAGCTCGAACGTTTCGTTGGAGCTTCTCCGCCGCTAGAGCAGGATCTTGGCGGCGGTCTCGGGCGGGCAGCCGCTCTCGACGAGGCCGATCGCCGCGTGCAGGTCGATGTCCGACCGGAGCGCGAGCTCAGCCGCGGCGCGGGCCGCATAGCCGGCGCGTTCGAGGGCCTCGCGACGCCACCGCTCGATCCGCTCGGTCTCGGTTTCTGCGGTGGGCTTCAGGTTCGCAGTGGCCATGGTGTCTCCGGTCTTTCGTTCGGGTGCTTGCCCTTGTGCACTGTGTATTCGTCAGAACGGACGCTTCGGATGTCCCCTTCCTGAGGGAATCGAATGCCTCCGTTCGGGAAGATTTACGAACCCTTCACAGACTGCACCGTGGGTGCATCTTCAGCGTAGGGGAATGCTCGATTCTACCGGCGAGACGCAGGGCTAGGCCGTTCCTGTACCCGAGAAGGGCGTTTCCCCTGCGAGTGGGGAGGTTCTTAGCGTGTGCTCCTGGCGAGCGCGAGCGCTTCGGGCTTCGTCAGCCGGCCATCGAGGCGCAGCGTCAGGCCGTTCCGCGCCCAGAGCAGCACCGGGCCTGCGAGCTCCGGCTGGCCGAAGGCGAAGCTCGCCGCATGCCGGCCGCTGATCCCGTAGCCGCGATGGCCGCCGACGTCGACACGCTCGACGCGAACGTTCGGCGGTACGAGCTTCTGGAGGTAGATCTCGCCGCCGCCGAAATCGAGCTCCATCAACCTGACCTGCGCGGGCTTCCCCCACACGAGGACGACGACGGAGCGTCCGTGGTCGAGCCGCATGTCCGTCGGCTTCCCGAGCGAAGGCGGACGCAGCAGGCGGTGGTGGATCCAGCGCTCGGCCTCGGCTGCGGAGACCCGGTAGCCGGTCGCAGCGGGTCGAGTGATCGTCCGTGGCAGCGTCTGAACGTGGGTGATGCGGGCCGAGCCGATGCCGAGCCAGCGCTCGAGCGCGCTGCGCGCTTGCGGAATCGCGAGCGCGGCGACGAGGGCGGCGAGCAGGAGCGCCGCAAACAGGAGGACCGGCCGCACCAGGGGACGCCGCCTGCGCGGCGCGAGGCGCGCGCGCACCGCAGCCTGGATGTCCGGCTCCGCCGGGAAGAGCGTGGCGCCGAGCTCGCGGAGCTGCTGCTCGAGCTCGCTCATGCGGACACCTCCTCGCGGAGCTGCTCGAGGGCGCGGGAGAGCCGCGACTTCACCGTGCCGCGGCGGATGCCGAGGGCCGCGGCGACCTCGTCCTCGGGCAGGTCGAGGAAGTAGCGGAGGCCGACCGTGAGCCGCTGCTCCTCGCTGAGCGTCTGCAGCGCGGCGAGCAGCTCCGCGTGGCGCTCCCCCTGCTCGAGCGCGTGCTCGGGGGACGGGGCCGCGTCCCCCGAGTCTGGAGCTCTCGCGCCGAGGCGCTGCGCGAGCGCGTCGCGCCGCCCGCCGGAGCGCAGGCGGTTCTTCGCCTCGTTCGCCACGATCGCGAGCAGCCAGGGGCGGAACGGCGCGCCCCGCCGGAAGCGGGCGAGCGCCTGCCACGCCTTCACGAAGCCGACCTGCGCCGCATCCTCGGCTTCGGCGCTCGAGCCGAGGAGGAGATAGGCGGTCCGGAAGGCGATGCGCTGGTGTGCGAGCACGAGCTCTCCAAAGGCGTCGCCGTCGCCGCGGCGCGCGCGCTCGACGAGCTCATCTTCCCGTGGTCGGCCCTCCACGTCAGTGTTCATACACCGAACACGGGCGGAGAGGTTCCGGGGTCAGACCCTGTAAAGCTTTACGGG
>JAWVDX010000015.1:0-2555 GCA_033857015.1 Gaiellaceae bacterium | reverse complement strand
GGGCCGAGTCGACGCCGTACCAGCAGCATTGCCCGATCGAGGATCTGGCTGACCGCGCGGTCGCGTTCGGCATGCACACGATCAAGGCCTACGGCCAGGACGTCGAAGCGGTCTACGGCGCCGCGAAAGAGGCTGCCGAGTTCGCCCGCTCCGGGAACGGTCCCGTCTTCCTGCTCGTCGACACCTATCGTCTGGCGCCGCACAACGTCGGCGACCAGCAGAAGTACCGCGACAAGGGCGAGTACGAGCGCACGCGCGAGACCGAGGATCCGATCGACAAGCTCCGCGAGCGCCTCGGGATCTCGGACGACGAGTTCGCCGCGCACGACAAGCGCGCGCAGGAGATCGCGCTCGACGCGGTCGAGTTCGCCCGCAACGGCACCGACCCGACGCCCGAGCAGCTCTGGGACGACGTGTATGCCTAAGTTGTCGTATCGCGAAGCAGTCCGCGACGTGATGTCGCAGGCGATGCGCCGGGACCCCGAGGTCTTCCTCATGGGCCAGGACATCGGGGAGCACGGCGGCTCGCAGAAGGTGTCCGTGGGCATGCTCGAGGAGTTCGGCCCGACTCGCGTCCGCAACACCCCGATCTCCGAGATGGCGATGACGGGGCTCGGCATCGGCGCGGCCATGATGGGCATGCGGCCGATCGTCGAGATCATGTACGAGGACTTCCTGACGCTCGCGATGGAGCAGCTGGTGAATCAGGCGGCGAAGCACCGCTACATGAGCGGCGGCCAGATCAAGGTGCCGCTGACGGTGCGCACCCAGGGCGGCGCCGGCTGGAATCCCGCGGGCCAGCACGGCCAGCAGGTCGAGGGCTGGTTCGTCGGGATCCCGGGGCTCAAGGTCGTGTTCCCGTCCACGCCGAGCGACGCGCGCGGGCTGATCTGGTCGTCGATCTACGACGACAACACGGTGATCGTCTTCGAGCACCTGCTGCTCTACGGCGTCAAGGAGGACGTCGAGGACGAGATCGTCCCGATCCCGCTGGGCAAGGCGCGCACCTTCCGCGAGGGCACCGATGTGACGGTCGTCGCGACCGGGCCGCTCGTCCACGAGTCGTTGAAGGCCGCCGAGGAGGCGGAGCAGGACGGGATCTCCGTCGAGGTCATCGACCCGCGGACGCTGCAGCCTCTCGATGAGGAGGCGATCGTCGGCTCGGTCAAGAAGACAAACCGCCTGGTCGTCGCGCACGAGGCGGTCACGCGGATGGGCTTTGGCGCCGAGGTGGCGGCCATCGTTCAGGAGCAGGCGTTCGACTACCTCGACGCGCCGATCGAGCGGGTGGGCGCGAAGTTCACGCCGCCGCCGTTCGCCACGGTGCTCGAGCGCGCCCACGTGCCGCGGAAGGAAGAGGTTCTGGCCGCGATCCGGAAGACGGTCGCTCGTGCCTAACGAAGTAAAACTGCCGCGCCTGGGCCAGGGGATGGAGTCCGGGACGATCATCAAGTGGCTCAAGAGCGAGGGCGACGCCGTCAAGAAGGGCGAGCCGCTCTACGAGCTCGACACCGACAAGGTGACCCAGGAGGTCGAGGCGCCGTTTGCGGGCGTGCTCCTCAAGATCGCGGTGAACGAAGGCGAGGCGCCGGTCGGCGCCGTCGTCGCGTTCATCGGCGAGGAGGGCGAGCAGGTCACGCTGCCCGAGCCCGAGTCTGCAGCTGCGCCCGAGGCGGCGACCTCGAACGGGGCGTCCGCGTCCGCCGAGGCTGCTGCGGAGCCGGTTGCCGCCGAGGCGCCCGCCGAGGAAGCCGCGCCTGCCGGCGAGGCGGCGCCTGCCGAGGAGGGCGGGCGGATCAAGGCCTCGCCGCTCGCGCGCCGGATCGCGCGCGAGAAGGGCGTCGAGCTGGCGCAGATCCAGGGCACCGGCCCGGACGGGCGCATCGTCGCCGAGGACGTGGAGCGCGCCGAGCAGGCGCCCGCTCCCGCGGCGGCCGCGGCCGCAGCGCCGGCCCGGGCGATCGCAGCCGGCGAGGTCGAGCGCATCCCGCTCACGAGCATCCGCAAGACGCTCATCCGCCGGCTCGGCGAGACGACGTCGATCCCGGCCTTCCAGCTCGTGGCGACGATCGACATGACCGAGACGCTGGCGCTGCGCGAACGGCTCGTCGCACGCCTCCGCGAGGGCGAGACGAAGATCAGCCCGTCCGACATCCTCACCAAGGCGGTCGCGGCCGCGCTCATGCGCCACCCCGTCGTGAACGCGACCTTCGCGGGCGACGCGATCGAGCGGCACGGAAGCGCCAATGTCGCCTCCGCGATCGCCGTGGGCGAGGCGCTCTTCGTGCCCGTCATCCCGGCCTGCGAGCAGCGCTCCCTCGTGGAGCTGGCCGCCGCGCGCGTCGACCTCGTGTCTCGCGCCCGCGCCGGCAAGCTGTCCCAGCAGGACATGGAGGGCGGGACGTTCACGATCTCGAACCTCGGCCCCTTCGGCGTCGGGCAGTTCATCGCGGTCCTGAATCCGCCGCAGGCCGCGATCCTGGCGGTCGGCGCGATCGAGGAGCGTCCCGCGATCGTGGACGGCGAGGTCGTCCCGCGCCCGCTCATGACCGTCA
>JAWVDX010000014.1:0-13743 GCA_033857015.1 Gaiellaceae bacterium | reverse complement strand
CGACACCGTGCAGATCCTGCGCGGCCTGCGCGACCGCTACGAGGCGCATCACCGCTGCAAGATCTCCGACGAGGCGCTGCACGCTGCCGCCACCCTTGCCGACCGGTACATCCAGGACCGCCAGCTTCCGGACAAGGCGATCGACCTCATCGACGAGGCGGCTTCGCGCATGCGCATCCGCACGATGAGCGCCCCGCCGCGCTACCGCGAGCTCGAGGAAGAGATCGAGACGGTGCGCAAGGAGAAGGAAGACGCGATCGAGTCCCAGGAGTTCGAGAAGGCCGCTGCGCTACGCGACAAGGAGCGCAAGCTCTCGCAGAAGAAGCGCGAGCTCGAGGAGGCGTGGCGCTCCGACCAGGAGGCGTCCGAGCAGCAGCCCGAGATCGGGGAGGAGGAGATCGCGGACATCGTCTCGATGTGGACGGGCATCCCGGTCTTCAAGCTCACCGAGGCGGAGACGCAGAAGCTCATCCGCATGGAGGACGAGCTGCACAAGCGCGTCGTCGGCCAGCACCTGGCGATCGAGGCAGTCTCCAAGGCGATCCGGCGCGCGCGGGCCGGGATCAAGGATCCCAAGCGCCCGACCGGCTCCTTCATCTTCCTCGGCCCCTCGGGCGTCGGGAAGACGGAGCTCGCCCGCACGCTCGCCGAGTTCCTGTTCGGCGACGAGGAGGCCATGATCCAGGTCGACATGTCGGAGTACATGGAGAAGCACTCCGTGTCACGGCTCGTCGGCTCGCCTCCGGGCTACATCGGCTACGACGAGGGCGGCCAGCTCACGGAGGCTGTGCGCCGCAAGCCGTACTCGGTGGTGCTCCTCGACGAGATCGAGAAGGCGCATCCGGACGTGTTCAACATCCTGCTCCAGGTCATGGAGGAGGGGAAGCTCACCGACTCGCAGGGTCGGCGCGTCGACTTCCGCAACACGATCCTGATCATGACCTCGAACATCGGGGCTGCGCAGATCTCGAAGAACCAGTCGCTCGGCTTCACGATCGGCGACGAGCACGGGCTGTCGTACGACGACATGAAGGCGCGCGTCATGAGCGAGCTGAAGAAGGTGTTCCGACCGGAGCTCCTGAACCGCATCGAAGAGGTCATCGTCTTCCACAAGCTGGACAAGGACGAGATCAAGACGATCATCGACCTCATGCTCAAGCGGCTGCGCACGCAGATGGCCGAGCACGAGGTGACGATCGAGCTGACCGACGCGGCGAAGGACCTGCTGGTCGAGAACGGCTACGACCCGGCGATGGGCGCCAGGCCGCTGCGCCGCGCGCTCCAGCGCCTCATCGAGGACCCGCTCGCGGACTTCGTCCTCGGGGCCGAGCTGATGCCGGGCGCGATGCTGGTGGTCGACCGCAAGGGCGAGACCGAAGAGGTGCAGATCACGATCGTCCCGGCGCCCGAGCGCGCCGAGCCCGAAGCGGAGAAGGTCACGGTGCCCGCCGAGGAGCCGGCCGAAGAGGCTGAGCCCGAGGCGGAGCCGGCCGCCGACGAGAGCTGACCCGAAGGGCGCCGCGAGGCGCCCTTCGTCGTTCCGGGCGAGCGGACGGCCGCTTTACGTGCGTCTTACGTTCGGCTGACCTCCGGGTGACCTTGAGGCAGCAAGGTGGGTCTGTGCTGTCGGTGAGGGGGATCTCAACAGCGAGGCGGCGTCGCAGCGCCTCGTCCCCGGTCGAGCACGCGGTCAGCTCGGACGCGGCCCGGACCGGGGGATCGACAGTACGGACGGGGTCATAACGCGCGCATTCGGGGGCGACCGCTGGTGGGGGCCGGCGGTCGTCTCTCGCGCGTGCTCTTGAGTCCGTCTGGGCCTTGGCCGATAGTTGGGGCATGTCCTCGACGGCTGTCGGCCTCTACGCCGCGATCACGCCGCTCGTAGCCGCGGCGCTCGGCGCGATCGTGCTGTTCCTGCGCCGTATGCGCAACTACCGGGAAGCGTCCTCGCGCAGCAGCCGCTCGAGGGCCGAGATCGACCGCATCCTGCTCGACGCGAAGATCCGCGAGGCGAAGCAGCGCGAAGCCGAACAGCACGGGACGTAGCCGGCGCCGGCCCGTACAGCGTGGCGCCATCTCGTTCAGCCCGCTGAGGATCAGTCCAGGCGCGAGTCCTCGAGGTCGATGTCGCGAAGCACGCGCTGCATGACCTCCTCGGTGATGTAGCCCTCGTTGCGGAGCGAGAGGACGGCCCTCCGCTCCGCCTCCAGCAGCTCACGTCGCAGGCGCTGGAAGGCGGCGGAGCGGTCTTCGAGCCCGTCTTCGTCGCTGCCCTCGTAGCGCGCGCGGAAGCGATTCGTGCGGAAGCGGTACGAGCCGCGCAGCCGCTCGGCGGTGTCGGGCCGCACCCAGTCCTCCGCCTCCAGCTCCTCGAGCCGGGCGAGCGCCGCCTCGGCGGCCTTGATGCGCGCCTTCGCATCCTCGCGCTCGGCGCTCCCGTCGTCCTCGACACGGAGCAGGCGGATCAGCGGCGCAAGCGTGAGGCCCTGGCCGACGAGTGTCGCGAGGATGACGGCAAAGGTGAGGAAGACGATCAGGTCGCGCCCTGGCAGCTGCGTGGGGAGCGCGAGCGCCGCCGCGAGCGAGACCGCGCCTCGGGTCCCGGCCCAGGCGATCACGAGCGGCCACTGCCAGGGCGGGTACGGGTCGCGCTCGCGAACGCTCCGGAAGAGCAGGCGCGGCACGTAGGCGATGATCGGCGCCGCGAGGATGCGGATGACGATCACCGCGGCGACCACGGCGACCGCGTCCCCGATCAGCCCGGTCGTCACGTCCAGCCGGGCGACGATCCCCCGCAGCTGCAGGCCGACGAGCGCGAAGAGGAGCGCGTTCACGAGGAACACGAGGATCTCCCAGAAGGCGTTGCCGGAGAGCCGCGTCTGCACCGTCGTCAGCTGCGGCGTGTGCCAGCCCATGAAGACGCCGATGGTCACCGCGGCGAGCACGCCCGAGACGCCGACGATCTCCGCCGGCAGGTACGCGAGGTAGCCGGAGAGGAGCGCGAGCGCGACCTCCGTCGGCGTGTGGTCGACGCGGCGGCGCACCTCGCGCACGACGACGCCGACGGCGAGCCCGATCCCGACGCCGCCGAGGATGTTCAGCAGGAGGTGGAGGCTCGCGTGCGCCAGCGAGAACGTGCCGGCGACCGCGGCCGCGACGGCGGTCTTGTACAGGACGAGCGCCATCCCGTCGTTGACGAGGCTCTCGCCTTCGATGATCGCGACGATCCGCCGCGGCGCACGCACACGCCGCGCCACCTCGCCTGCGGCAAGCGCGTCGGTCGGAGAGACGACCGCCCCGAGCGTGAAGGCGCTCGCCCACGAGAGGCTCGTGACCGCATGCGCGACGATCGCGACGCCGACCATGGTCGCTCCGACGAGCCCGACCGCGAGCAGCGAGATGGGGCGCACGTTCGCGCGCAGGTCGCGCAGGCCGGTGAAGAACGCGGACGAGTAGAGGAGCGGCGGCAGGATCGCGACGAGCACGACGCTGGGTGGCAGCTGCAGCTCCGGGAGCCCCGGGATGAGGCTGAGCAGCAGGCCGCCGCAGACGAGGAAGACAGGGACCGGCAGCCGCAGGCGGGCTGCGACGACGAGCAGCGCGCCGAGGCTGGCGAGCAGGATCAGCAGCTGCAGCTCTTGGTGTGCACCGAACCCCATCCGAGGCGACCGACATTACCGCGCCGCGGGGCGCGCCCGGTAGGAACGCCGGTCCATGGCGGTGGCTCTCGCTCGGTGCACTTTCGGTGCAGGTTGGTGTCAGGTCCCGACCCTAGACTCAACCGGTGGCCAAGAAGAATGCAGCAGCGGCGGTCCAGTTCTCCTGCTCGGAGTGCGGTACCTCGACGGGGCGCTGGCTCGGGCGCTGTCCCGGGTGCTCCAGCTTCGGGACGCTGGTCGAGGAGAGCATCGCGCCCGCGGCGACGGGGGGCGGTGTCGCGAGACCGACGCTGCGCCTCGTGGACGTGAAGGCCGAGGAGGCCGAGCGGATCCCGACGGGTGTCGCGGAGCTCGACCGCGTGCTGGGCGGCGGGCTCGTCCCGGCCTCGCTCGTGCTGGTCGGGGGCGAGCCCGGGGTCGGCAAGTCGACGCTGCTGCTCATGGCGCTTGCCGCGATGTCGAAGGATCGCCGCGCGCTGCTCGTGACGGGTGAGGAGTCGACGGCGCAGGTGAAGCTGCGCGCCGCCCGGCTCGGTGGGGCGGAGCAGGTGGAGATCCTGGCGGAGACGGAGCTCGACACCGTCTGCGCCACGCTCGAGCGCGAACGCCCGGACGTCTGCGTGATCGACTCCATCCAGACGCTGTACTCGAGCGCGCTCGGCTCGGCGCCCGGGTCGGTCGCGCAGGTGCGCGAGGCCGCGTCCAGGCTGTTGCGCGTCGCGAAGGAGTCGTCGGTCGCGACGATCCTCGTCGGTCACGTCACGAAGGACGGCACCGTCGCAGGCCCGCGCGTGCTCGAGCACCTCGTGGACTGCGTCCTCCAGTTCGAGGGCGACCGCTACCAGGAGCACCGCATCCTGCGCGCCACGAAGAATCGCTTCGGCTCGACGAACGAGCTCGGCGTCTTCGAGATGACGGGCACCGGGCTCGTCGGCGTGCCGGATCCCTCGGCGCTCTTCGGCAAGAGCGAGCCCGGGGAGGTCGGCGCCGCGGTCGCGTGCACGCTCGAGGGCTCGCGGCCGCTCCTGCTCGAGGTGCAGTCGCTCGTCGCGAAGACCGACCTCGCGATGCCGCGCCGCGTCGGGACGGGCGTCGATCCGAAGCGGCTCGCGATGATCGTGGCCGTGCTCTCGCGCCATGCGCGCGTGGCGCTCGGCCAGGCGGACGTCTTCGTCAACGTCGCAGGAGGCGTGCGCATCGACGAGCCGGGCGCCGACCTCGCGATCGCGCTCGCAATCGCCTCGGCGGCACGCGGCGTGCCGGTCCGCGAGCACACCGCGGCCTTCGGCGAGATCGGCCTCACCGGCCGCATCCGTCCCGCCACGCAAGCGGAGCGCCGGCTCGAGGAGTGCGCCAAGTTCAAGGTCGAGGCCGTCGTCGCTCCGACCGATACCCCGCCTCGCACGAAGCCCACCCTGCTCCTCGCGGACAGTCTCGTGAAAGCGCTCGCACTCGGCCTGGAAGCCAGGTCCGACAGCCCCCTCGAAAGGACACGCACATGATCTGGATCTTCCTCACCATCGTGCTCGGGATCGCCTTCTGGGGCGGCGTCGTCGTCACGCAGCGAACCCAGATGCACTCGACGAAGATGCGCGCCGCGCTCGCGAGCGGCGCCGCGGTGCTGCTCTGGCTCCTCGTCACTGGAGCGTTTTCGGTGCACACCGTCGGCCAGAGGCAGATCGGCATCGTCTACAACTTCTCGGGCACCATCAGCGGGAAGGTGGACGCGGGCGTCGTCTGGACGGCTCCCTGGCAGCACGTGCGCACCGAGAACGTGGGGATCCAGTCGGAGGAGTTCGACCTCGACACCAACAACTCGGCGGTCTCGCTCGATCAGCAGCAGGTCTACGCGCGGCTCTTCATCAACTTCCAGGTCGAGCCTTCGCACGTCGTCCAGCTCTACAAGACAGTCGGTCCGAACTGGAAGCAGATCCTGCTGGACGCCCGTGTCCTGCAGGACTTCAAGGAGACGACCGCGCAGTACCCGGCCGCGGACATCACGCGCAAGCGGCCCGAGCTGCGTGCCATCACGCGTCAGCGACTCGAGCAGGAGCTGAGCAAGTACGACATCCGAGTCGTCGACTTCTTCGTCAAGAACGTCGGCTTCTCGGACGCGTACGACCAGGCGATCACCGCGCGGAACGTCCAAGCGCAGCAGGCGCTCCAGGCCGAGGCCAAGGTCGCGCAGGTGAAGGCGGAGGCCGACCAGGCGGTCGCCCAGGCGCGTGGCGAGGCGCAGGCGATTGCGCTCAAGGGCCGCGCGCTGCGCAACAACCCGGAGATCCTGCGGCTCACCGCGATCGAGAAGCTCAATCCGAACGTGCAGGTGATGTACGTCCCCGCCGGGGCGAACATGTTCTTCGGAGCCTCGCCTTCGACGACGCCCACCAAGTAGGAATGGCGCGTGTGCTGGAGATCCTCGCCCTCCTCAACGGTGTGGGCCTGCTCGCGACCCTGCTCGTGCGTATGACCCGACGGAAGCGGTCGAAGGAGGAGGACGAGTAAGCAGCTCGGCCACTGGCGCAGCCGGTCGGTTGCGGGCACACTCCGTGCAATGACGGCGCACAGGATGCCCAGCCCCGATCCGGATCCGCCGCCGCTCGACGCGTCGCTCCGGCTCACGCGGACGCCAAGCGAGAGCGACCCGCGCCGCGAGCCGAAGCTGCTCGACGCGATCGCCCGCATCGCCCCGGGGACGCGGCTGCGCTCCGGGATCGACGACATCATCCGCTCCCACGAGGGCGCGCTGATCGTGATCGGCGACCCGGCGGAGCTTGCCTTCCTCTACTCCGGAGGGATCGCGCTCGAGGTGCCGTTCACGCCCCAGCTGCTCTTCGAGCTGGCCAAGATGGACGGCGCGATCATCGTCAACGAGTCTGCGTCGCGCCTGGCCTACGCGAACGTCCAGCTCATGCCCGACCCGACGATCGCCTCCTCGGAGACCGGCACGCGCCACCGCACGGCCGAGCGCGTCGCCAAGCAGACGAGCGCGCTCGTCATCTCCATCTCGCAGCAGCGGGAGACGGTCACGATCTTCCTGGACAACCTGCGCTACAAGCTCGACCGCGTTCCCGACGTGCTCGCGAAGGCCAACCAGGCGCTGGCCACGCTGGACACCTACCGGCAGCGGCTCGAGCAGGCGCTCACGCGGCTGACCGCGCTCGAGTTCCAGAACGCGGTCGTGCTCGACGACGTGCTCTCCGTCGTCCAGCGCGCCGAGATGACGACCCGCATGGCCGAGGAGATCGAGCGCGACTGCGTGGAGCTGGGCTCCGAGGGCCGGCTGATCCAGCTGCAGCTCGACGAGCTCATCACGGAGCTGCCGACCGAGAAGCACACCGTCGTCTACGACTACCACTCCGGCGGGATCAAGGACGCCGACGAGGCGATCCAGCGGCTCGCCGGCTACAGCTATCAGGATCTGCTCGAGTCGGAGTTCCTCGCCCAGCTGCTCGGCTTCCCGCGCACGGTGAACCCGCTCGACCAGTCGGTCTCCCCGCGTGGCTATCGCGTCCTCTCGCACGTGCCGCGGCTCACCGAGACGACCGTGCGTCACGTCGTCGCCTCGTTCGACGGCCTCGACGCGATCGTGCGCGCGACGCAGCGTGAGCTCGAGGCGGTGGAGGGCGTCGGGCCGGCGCGCGCTCGTGACATTCGCGAAGGGCTGCGCCGCCTGCAGGAGCACAACCTGGTCGAGCGCTACCTCCAGCTGTAGTGCTGGGCTTCTGCGTCGAAGGACGCTCTGAGCAGGGCTTTTGTCCGCGCGCCGCTTTGGCGGTCAAATAGGCCGTTTTCCAGCGGTTTTCTGCTACAATAGACATCCTTGAGCCGGCGGCCACCCACTGCCGGCCTGTTTTCATGGCGATTTCAGGAGTAGGAAGGGGATCCGTTTGTACAAGGTCGGCGACAAGGTGGTGTACCCACACCACGGGGCAGGCACGATCGTGAAGAAGGAGCAGCGCGAAGTCCTCGGACAGAAGCGCGAGTACCTCACGATCCAGATCCTGCATAACGACATGACTGTTCAGGTTCCCAGCGAGAGCGCCGAGCGCGTTGGCCTCCGCCGGGTCATCGACGAGGAGCGCATCTCGGTCGTCATCACCGCGCTGACCGCGGGGAAGACGGAGATGCCGAAGAACTGGAACCGCCGGTTCAAGCACAACCGCGACAAGATGAAGACGGGCGACATCCTCGAGCTTGCCGAGGTCGTCCAGAACCTGTCGCTGCGCGACCACGAGAAGGGGCTCTCCACGGGCGAGAAGCAGATGTTCGTCAAGGCCAAGAAGATCCTCGCCAGCGAGCTCATGTACGCGATGGAGCTCGACGAGGACGGCGCTCACGAGTGGCTCGAGGACGTGCTCGCGAAGAACGGCGGCAAGCCGCCGAAGGCGCAGAAGCAGACCGCAGCCGCGGCCGCGGTCTAGCGCGCGCTCCACTGATGTCCGTCTGGGCGATCGTCGCTGCCGCTGGGCGCGGCGATCGTCTCGGCGCGGACAGGCCCAAGGCGTTCGTCGCGCTCGGCGGGCGGGTGCTCCTGGCGGAGAGCCTCGAGCGGCTCGAGAGCTCCGACCTCGTCGACGCGATCGTTGTCGCTGCCCCGCCCGGGTGGGAGGAGCCCGCGATCCTGCTGGCCGAGGAGCTGGGCGCCGGCAAGGTCGTGAGCGTCGTGCCGGGTGGGGAGACGCGCGGCGCCTCGGTGGCGGCCGCGCTCGCCGAGGTGGCCGACGATGCGACCGCGGTGCTCGTGCACGACGCGGCGCGGCCGTTCGTGACGGAGCCGGTGCTCGAGCGGCTGCTCGCGGCACTCGCCGAGGGCTGGGACGGAGCCGTTCCGGGCCTGGCCGTCTCGGACACGGTGAAGCGCGTCGACGGCGAGCGGGTCGTCGAGACGCTGGCGCGGGACGCGCTCGTCACGGTGCAGACGCCGCAAGCGTTCGCCGCGGCGGCACTGCGCGCCGCCTACGCGGCCGGCGGCGAGGAGACCGACTGCGCAGCGCTCGTCGAGGCGAACGGCGGGCGCGTCAAGGTCGTCGAGGGCGATCCGAGGCTGCTCAAGGTGACGACGCGGGCCGATCTCCAGCTCGTAGAGTCGTGGCTATGAACGACTACCGCGTGGGCCTCGGCGTGGACGCGCACGCGCTCGAGGAGGGCGTCGCCCTCGTTCTCGGCGGGGTCGAGATCGACCATCCGAGCGGGCTCGCCGGGCACTCGGACGGGGACGTCCTCGCGCACGCGCTCACCGACGCGATCCTCGGCGCTGCCGGCCTCGAGGACATCGGCGCGCTCTTCCCCTCGGGCGACCCGCGCTTCGCGGGCGCGTCGTCGCTCGACCTGCTGCGCGAGGCGTATGCCCAGGTTCGCGCCGCCGGCTTCGAGCTCGTGAACGCGGACGTCGTGCTGATCGGAGAGGAGCCGCGCCTGGCGCCGCACCGCGACGAGATGCGCAGCAGGCTTGCCGCAGTGCTCGACGCGGAGCCCGCGCAGGTGGCGGTGCGCGCCACGACGACGGATCGGCTCGGCTTCACCGGCCGCGGCGAAGGGCTCGCCGCGCAGGCCGTTGCTCTCCTCCGGAAGGTCTAGCGACCGCCGCGCCGCTGGGACTCGCGGCGGGCCTTCTCGAGGCGGCGGCGCTGCTCGCGGTTCAGCGGCTCGGGTGCCGACTCCTGTTGCTGCGCGGTCGCGTCCAGGAGGGCGCGGCGCTCCGGCGAGGTGAGCCGCGACATCGCGGCTTGCGCCTTCATCGGGTCGGTCATCGCGCCCGAGCGCTCCATCTTCTGCAGCGCGCTCGCGAGCTCGGGGTTCTGCTTCTTCATCGCAGTCGCGGAGAGCTTCGCCAGCCAGCGGCGCAGCAGCGGCACCTTCGCCATCCCGGTGATGATCGGCTTCAGGAAGCGGCCGCCGGCGATCCGCCCGAGCAGCGCGAACACGCCGAAGAGCAGCACCAGGCCGAGGAGGATGTAGAGCGGGAGGGCGTACCAGCTGGTGAACCAGGAAGCGAGCATTGCCGCGATCGTACCGTCCTCAGGCGGGAAGCGAGACGGTTCCGGCGGCGACGAGCACGAGGCCGTCGCGCGCCAGTGCGTCGACGGCTTCCCCGTCCAGCTCCTCGACCGGCCGCGGCGCGTCCGCGACCAGGCGCAGCGTCTGCGACCGGCGCTGGCGGAACGACCCTTCGAAGGGCGACTGCTTGCGCAGCGGCTCCGCCCGCATCCCGCGCGACGGGCAGGCCTCCGCGAGCGGGCAGGCGGCGCAGCGTGGGATGCGGGCCAGGCAGATCGTCGCGCCGAGGTCGAACAGCGCCTGCGCGGAGCGCCCGCCGAAGCCGCCGCCGGTCCGTGCCTGGACGCGCAGCACGTTCGTGTCGACCGGCAGCACGTCGACGCCGAACGCGAAGTTGGCGAGCGCCGCGGCGGTGTAGCGGCCGACGCCGGGGAGCGCGGTCAGATCCGCCGGCCAGCCCTCGGCCGCGACCATCTGCGCCGCCCGGTGGAGGCTCAGCGCGCGCCGGTTGTACCCGAGCCCCTGCCAGGCCCGGATCACGTCTGCCGTCGAAGCCGAGGCCAGCGCGTCAGCCGTCGGCCAGCGCTCGAGCCACTCGAGGTAGCGCGGGACGACGCGCTCCACCTGCGTCTGCTGCAGCATCACCTCACTGACGAGAATCGCGTACGGGTCCGTCGTCCTCCGCCAGGGAAGATCGCGCCCGGATCGGCCATACCAAGCCAGAAGAAGCTCCTCCACGGTCAGCGCGTCTGCGGGAAGCCGAGGTCGACCCGCGACGTCGCTGGATCGGGCCAGCGGGCCGTGACGACCTTGCCGCGCGTGTAGAACTCGATGCCCTCGGGCCCGTAGACGTGGCGGTCGCCGAAGAGCGAAGCCTTCCAGCCACCGAACGAGTAGTAGGCGACCGGCACCGGAATCGGGACGTTGATCCCGACCATCCCCGCCTCGACGTCGCGCTGGAACCGGCGCGCGACGCCGCCGTCACGCGTGAACAGAGCCGTCCCGTTGCCGTACGGGTTGTCGTCGACGAGGCGGACCGCGTCGTCGTAGGAGTCCACGCGCGTGACGCCGAGCACCGGCCCGAAGATCTCGTCGTCGTAGACGCTCATCCCCGGCTGGACGTCGTCGATCAGCGAGGGGTTGAGGAAGAAGCCCTGGTCCGGCGCGCCGGAGCGGCCGTCGACGAGGACGCGCGCGCCCTCGCTCTCTGCGCGCTCGACGTAGGACGCGACGCGGTCGCGGTGCTCGCGGGTGACCAGCGGCCCCATCTCCGTTCCGGGCTCGAGGCCGGGGCCGACCTTCACCTTCGCGATCCGCTCGCGGATCGCCGCGATCAGCGGGTCGGCCACGTCGCCCACCGCGACGACCTGCGAGATCGCCATGCAGCGCTCGCCGGCCGAGCCGTAGGCAGCGGACACCGCCGCGTCGGCCGCCATCTCGACGTCCGCGTCGGGGAGCACGATCATGTGGTTCTTCGCGCCGCCGAGCGCCTGGCAGCGCTTCCCCGCGGCTGTCGCCCGCTGGTAGACCGAGCGCGCGACGGGCGTGGAGCCGACGAAGGAGATCGCGCGCACGTCGGGGTGGTCGAGCAGCGCGTCGACGGCGACCTTGTCGCCGTGCACGACGTTGAAGACGCCGTCCGGAAGGCCTGCCTCCTGAAGTAGTCGCGCCACCAAGCACGCTGCGGACGGGTCCTTCTCGGAGGGCTTGAGGACGAACGTGTTGCCGCACGCGATGGCCGGCGCCCACATCCACATGGGCACCATGGCCGGGAAGTTGAACGGCGTGATGCCCGCGACGACGCCGAGCGGCTGGCGGATCGAGTAGACGTCCACTCCGCCGGAGGCCTGCTCCGAGTAGCCGCCCTTGAGCAGGCTCGGGATGCCGCAGCAGAACTCCACGACCTCGATGCCGCGCGTGACCTCGCCGAGCGCGTCGGAGAGCACCTTGCCGTGCTCGGAGGTGAGGATCCGCGCCAGCTCCTCGCGGCGCTCGACCAGGAGCTCGCGAATGCGGAAGAAGAGCTCCGCCCGCCGGGCGAGCGACGTCTCGCGCCAGGCGGGGAACGCGGCGCGCGCGGCCTGGACGGCGCCGTCGACCTCCGCGGTCGAGGCGAAGGCGACCTCCCCCGTCTGCTGCCCGCTCGCAGGGTCGTACACGGGGCCTGTTCGGCCCGACTCGCCCGCGCTCGTCTGGCCGCCGATCCAGTGCTTGATCTGCGTCAGCGCTGCGGGTCGCCCGGCAAGCTGCGTCATGCGCTCAGTCTAGAGGCGGTTCGGGAGCTAGGATCCGGCCAGTGGCAACGACCGAGGACGAGCGGGTCGGCGAGCGCATCCGCGAGGAGGCGAAGCGCTACGTCCTGCACTCGTGGTCGGTGCAGGACGCCGTCGACCCGTTGCCCATTGCAGGTGCCGAGGGCCGCTACTTCTGGGACTACGACGGCAAGCGCTACCTCGACTTCGCCTCTCAGCTCGTCAACGTCTCGATCGGCCACCAGCACCCGCGAATCGTCGCGGCGATCAAGGAGCAGGCCGACCGGCTCTGCACGATCGGCCCGCAGATGGCGACGGAGTCGCGCTCGACGCTGGCGCGCCTGATCGCCGAGGTGACGCCGGGCGACATCTCGATGACGTTCTTCACGAACGGCGGGGCGGAGGCGAACGAGAACGCCATCAAGATCGCGCGCTGGTACACGGGCCGGCACAAGGTGGTCGCGCGCTACCGCTCGTACCACGGCGCGACGGCCGGGGCCATCACGCTGACCGGCGACCCGCGGCGCTGGCCCGCGGAGCCGGGGATCCCTGGCGTCGTGCGGATGCTCGACCCGTACACCTACCGCTGCCCGGCCGGCCATCCGGATCCCTGCCCCGTCTGCACCGGTGCACCGCACCTGGAGGAGATCCTCCAGTACGAGGGTGCGCACACGGTCGCGGCCGTGATCCTCGAGACGGTGACCGGGACGAACGGGATCATCGTTCCCCCGGACGGCTACCTGCAGTCGATCCGCGAGGTCTGCGACCGCCACGGGATCCTGCTGATCGCCGACGAGGTGATGGCCGGCTTCGGCCGCACCGGCAAGTGGTTCGCCGTCGACCACTGGGATGTCGTGCCGGACATCATCACGATGGCAAAGGGCATCAACTCGGGGTACGTGCCGCTGGGCGCGCTGGCGGTGCGCGAGCCGATCGCCGACTGGCTGCGCGGCCGGTACTTCGCCGGCGGGCTCACCTACAGCGGGCATCCACTCGCGTGCGCTGCCGGAGTGGCGTCGATCGAGGCGTTCCAGGAGGAGGGGATCGTCGAGCACGCCGCCGAGATGGGGCAGGCGATCGCCGGCGCGCTGGCCGGGCTCGCGGAGCGGCACCCGTCGATCGGCGACGTCCGCGGCCTGGGCTGCTTCTGGGGCCTCGAGCTCGTGAAGTCGCGGGAGACGCGCGAGCCGCTCGTCCCCTACAACGCGACCGGCGAGGCCGCCGCGCCGATGGGTCGCCTCATGCGCGCAGCCATGGAGCGCGGCCTCTACCTGATGACGCACTGGAACGTCGCGATGGTCTGCCCGCCGCTGACGATCACCCACGAGGAGCTCGCCGAAGGCATCGGCATCCTCGACGACGTGCTCGCGCTCGCCGACGAGCAGAGCACGGGTTAGGCGCAGGCCCGGATCCGGCTACTTGACCGAGCCGGCGAGCAGGCCCTGCACGAAGTAGCGCTGGAACGAGAAGAAGACGACGAGCGGGATCGCGAGGGACAGGAACGCGGCCGGCGCGATGATCTCGATGTTGTTGCCGAACTCGGTCAGGCGGTTGAAGATCGCGACCGTGATCGGCTGCGTGTCGCGCCCGAAGGTGAGCGCCACGATCAGGTCGTTCCACGTCCACAGGAACTGGAAGATCGCGAGCGAGGCGATCGCCGGCAGGCCGAGCGGGAGGACGAGGCGCAGGAAGATGCGCAGCTCGCTGGCGCCGTCGATGCGCGCCGACTCGAAGATGTCGCGCGGGATCCCGAGGAAGAAGTTGCGCAGCAGGAAGATCGCGAACGGCAGCCCGAACGCCGTGTGGAAGAGCACGAGGCTGATCACCGTGTC
>JAWVDX010000013.1:0-7565 GCA_033857015.1 Gaiellaceae bacterium | reverse complement strand
TCCGGAGAAGCTCATCGTGCGCGTCGACCGCACCGATCCGTCGAAGAACGTCGTGCGCGGCTTCCGCGCCTTCGAGCTCTACCTGGACGCGCACCCGGAAGCGGCGGGGCGCGTCGTGATGCTGGCTCTGCTGGATCCGTCCCGCCAGGACATCCCCGAGTACGCGGAGTACCTGGCCGACATCCAGCGCGAGGCGCGGCGGGTGAACGACCGCTTCCAGCGCGCCGGCTGGGCGCCGATCCAGCTCGAGATCGCGGACAACTTCCCGCAGTCGGTGGCCGCCTACAAGCAGTACGACGTGCTGCTCGTCAACGCGATCTTCGACGGGCTCAACCTGGTCGCCAAGGAGGCGCCGCTGGTCAACGAGCGGGACGGCGTCCTGATCCTCTCCGAGAACGCCGGCGCGCACGAGGAGCTGGGCGACTGGGCGATCTCGGTGAACCCCTTCGACGTCGCCGGCCAGGCCGAGGCGTTGCACGAGGCGCTGGAGATGCCGCTCGAGGAGCGGCGCGAGCGTCTGGGGCGGATCCGCGCTCACGTGCGCGAGCACGATCTCGAGGCCTGGGTCGATGCGCAGCTCGCGGATCTCGACCGCGCTCCGCGCGGCGTCTCACAGGCCTGACCCGCGTCCGATCGTCTAGCGTTGGCCGCGGTGAGCGATCTCTCGCACGTCGACGAGTCCGGTGAGCTGCGCATGGTGGACGTGGGGGCCAAGCCGGTCGTGCGCCGGCGTGCGGTCGCACGCGGCCGGCTGCGCACAGCGCCGGCGACCGTCGGCCGCCTGAGCGCGCTCCCGAAGGGCGATGCGCTCGCCGCGGCGCGCCTCGCCGGGATCATGGCGGCGAAGCGCACGAGCGAGCTGATCCCGCTCTGCCATCCCCTCGCGCTGACCCACGTGAGCGTGGAGCTGGAGCTGGAGGCAGACGGCGTGGCCATCCTCGGCAGCGCCGAGACGACCGCTCAGACAGGTGTCGAGATGGAGGCGCTCGTGGCAGTGACCGTCGCGGCGCTCACGCTCTACGACATGGCGAAGGCGATCGACAAGGGGATGGTCATCGAGTCGGTCGAGCTCGTCGAGAAGACGAAGGAATCGGCTTGATCGCAGGGGTTCTGACGGTCTCGGATCGCTGCAGCCGCGGCGAGGCGGAGGATCGCAGCGGGGCGCTCCTGGAGGAGCTGCTCGCCGCGGACGGCTACGCCGTCGAGCGGCGCTGCGTCCCGGACGAGCGCGCCGCGATCGAGGCGGCCCTGCGGGAGCTCGCGGGCCACGCGGCACTCGTCCTCACGACCGGCGGGACGGGTCTCGCGCCCCGCGACGTGACGCCGGAGGCGACGCGGGCCGCGCTCGACCGCGAGGCGCCCGGGATCGCCGAGGCGCTGCGCGCGGACTCGCGCGCCAAGACGCCGCACGGGCTCCTCTCCCGGGGCGCGGCGGGCATGATCGGCGCAACGCTCGTCGTCAACCTCCCCGGCTCGACGGGCGGCTGCCGCGACGGCTACGCCCTGCTCGCACCGGCTCTCCCGCATGCGCTCGCCTTGCTCGGCGACACCCGGACCGAGCACGCCCAGACATGACCGAGGTCGCCCTTCCGGCGCTGCCGAAGCGCCTCGCCTCGCTCGTCAAGATCGAGCACACCGTCTTCGCGCTGCCCTTCGCCTACGTCGGGGCAGTGCTCTGCCTGCGCCGCGTGGACAGGCTCCCGAGCGGCCACCAGATCCTCTGGATCACCGTGGCCATGGTGGGCGCGCGCTCCCTCGCGATGGCCCTCAACCGGCTGATCGACCGGGAGATCGACGCGCGCAACCCGCGCACCGCGACCCGCGAGCTGCCGTCGGGTCAGCTGCGCACCTGGCACGTCGTCGCCTTCTGCCTCGTCGCGCTGGCGATCTTCCTCGTCGCGGTCCTCCAGCTCGCGCACATCGTCCGCTACCTCTGGCCGATCCCCGTCGCGGGCTTCGTCGCCTATCCGTACCTGAAGCGCTTCACGTGGCTCTGCCACCTCTGGCTCGGGATCGTGGACGGTCTCGCGCCGGTCGGCGGCTGGGTCGCGGTCACGGGCCACATGCCGTGGCAGGCCTGGGCGCTGGGGGGAGCGGTCGCGCTCTGGATCGCCGGGTTCGATCTCTTCTACGCGCTCTTCGACAGGGAGATCGACATCCAGCAGGGGCTCCACTCCTGGGCCACGCGCTTCGGTGTCAGCGGGTCGTTCGCCGGGGCGCGCGCCTTCCATCTGGGCGCGGTGGCGCTGCTCGGCGCCGTCGGGCTCGGGCTCGAGGTCGGGGCGCTCTACTGGGCCGGCGTCGCGGCAGTGGCCGCGCTGCTGCTCTACGAGCACCTCATCGTCTCGCCGCGCGACCTCAGCCGCCTGAACGCGGCGTTCTTCACGGTGAACGGCGTCCTGAGCGTGGTCTTCTTCGCGTTCGTCCTCGCCGACGCGACGCTGTGATCGTCGCCCGCGATCTCGCGAAGCGCTACGGCCGCAAGCGCGTGCTCGCGAACGTGAGCCTCGAGCTCCGCTCCGGCGAGCTGCTGCTCGTCACCGGCCCGAACGGCTCCGGGAAGACGACGCTGCTCCGGCTGCTCGCAGGGCTCGCCGCGCCCAGCTCGGGCGAGCTGAGCCACGCCATCGAGCGCGAGCAGGTCGGCTTCCTCGGCCACGAGCCGCTCGTCTATCGCGAGCTGTCCGCGCTCGAGAACCTCGAGCTCTTCGGCCGGCTCTACCGCATCCGGGAGCGGGGGGAGCGGATCGGGATGCTGCTCGAGCGTTACGGGCTCTGGGACGCGCGCCACGAGCGGGTGGCGGGCTACTCGCGCGGGATGCAGCAGCGGCTCGGGCTGTGCAGGGCCCTGCTCCACGATCCGGCGCTGCTCATTCTGGACGAGCCGTTCACGTCGCTCGACGGCGCCGGGGCGGAGCTGCTCGACCGCGAGCTGGCGGAGGCGCGCGCCCGCGACCGCGCGCTCGTCGTCGCTACGCATGACCCGGAGCGTCTCGCGGCGCTCGCCACGGGGCGGCTCGCGCTCGCATGAGGCGCTACGCCGCCGACGTCGTCACGCTCGCGCGCAAGGACGTGCGCCTCGAGCTGCGCACCTGGCAGACGCTTCCGGCGATGCTGCTCTTCGTCGTCTCGACGCTGGTGATCTTCCACTTCGCGGTTCCCGCCGCCAGCGCCCGTGCCGGGCTCGGCCTGCTCTGGGTCGCGCTGCTCTTCGCGGCGCTCCTCGGACTGGCGCGCGCCTTCGTGGCGGAGCGGGAGCAGCGCCTCTTCGACGCACTCGTCCTGGCTCCGTGCGATCGCAGCGCGATCTGGCTCGGGAAGGCGATCGCCGTGCTCTTCTTCCTCGTCGGCGTCGAGATCGTCGCGCTGCCGGCCTACGCGCTCTTCTTCGGCGGGCTCGG
The DNA here is from genome assembly GCA_033857015.1 of Gaiellaceae bacterium. GTDB lineage: Bacteria > Actinomycetota > Thermoleophilia > Gaiellales > Gaiellaceae > JAWVDX01. Next base: position 4,164 of record JAWVDX010000013.1, on the reverse strand, counting down.
CGGCCGCACGGTCGCGGCGGTTGCGCTCGCGGACCTCGGGATCTGCGCGGTCGGCACGCTGCTGTCGGCCGTAGCGGCTGCGGCTCGCGTCCGCGAGCTGCTCCTGCCGCTGCTCTTCCTCCCGCTGGCCCTACCGATCGTCATCGGCGGCGTGGGCGCCAGCCTCGGCCACGGGCGCTACCTCGGCTTCCTCGCGCTCTACGACCTGCTCTTTGCGACACTTTGCTGGGGTTCCTTTGAATATGTCGTCACTGAGTAGCCGTCTGCCGCCGCTTGCCGTCCTCGCCACGGGACTGCTCGCGCTCGGCCTCGCGCACGTCTTCTTCGTCGTCCCGGACGACGCCGACCAGGGCTTCTCGTACCGGATCTTCTTCTTCCACGTCCCGATCGCGCTGACTGCGTATGCCTGCTTCGGCTGGGGCGCGTGGAAGGCGCTGCGCCACCTGCAGACCAAGCGTGGCGGCTACGACCTGGAGAGCTACGTCGCGGTGCACCTCGGCGTCATCTTCGGCACGCTGACGCTGCTCACCGGCTCGATCTGGGCGAAGATCTCCTGGGGCCTCTGGTGGCGCTGGGAGGAGAAGCAGCTCGTCCTCTTCCTGGTGCTCTTCCTCTTCTACTGCGCCTACTTCATGCTCCGGTTCTCGGTCGAGGAGGGGGCGCAGCGGGCGAACCTCTCCGCCGTCTACGCGCTCTTCGGCGTGGTGCTCGTCCCGGTGAGCTTCTTCGCGATCCGGCTGAGCCAGAGCAACAACATCCATCCTGTCGCGCTGACCTCGCACGGGCCCAACTTCCACGGCTGGATCCTGGTGGCGTTCTGCGTCTGCCTTGTGGGAATGCTCGTGCTCGGCTCGGCGCTCTACCATCTGGAGCTCCTCGGCAAGCGTCTCGACGCGCGCCTGCGCGAGCTGCGCGAGGAGGCCGCATGACCACCGATGCAAAGTACGTTTTCGCTGCATATAGCGTTGTTTTTGTCGTCGTCCTGGTGTACGTCGTGATCATGGCGCTCAAGCTCGTCCGGCTCGAGCGGCAGACCCGCGAGCTGGAAGCGCAGCGCGGGGACCAGTGACGGAGCTCCTCTTCTGGCCCGCGCTCATCGCCTACGGCGAGGCGGCGTTCGCGTTCCTCGGCGAGACCCGCCGGCCCGGGCTCGGGTCGCGGTTCGGGATCTGGGGGATCCGGGTCGGCTGGCTCGTCCAGACCGCGCTTCTGGCCGCGCAGGCGGCGCGCGCCGGCGGGTTCCCGTGGCAGAGCTGGGGCGGGTCGCTGAACCTCTTCGTCTGGCTCGTCGTCGCGGTGTACCTCGGCTGGGGCTGCTCGCCGCGCTTCCGCCTGCTCGGGCTCGGCGTGGCGCCGCTCGCGGCGGTGCTCCTCGGCCTGGCCGGCGCGACCGGCGGCCTCGACGTGCACGGGCCCAGCCACTACTCGAGCGTCTTCCTCGTGCTCCACGTCGGACTGGTCCTGGCGGCGTTCGCCGGCTTCACCGTGGCGGCCGGCCTGGCGGGGCTCTACCTCTGGCAGGAGCGGCGCCTCAAGCGTCACGACGCGGCCATCCTCTCGCGGCCGGCGCCCTCGCTGGTCGCGCTCGAGGCGCTTGTCGCCCGCACGATCCTCATCGCGCTGCCGCTCCTGACGGTCGGTCTCGGGATCGGGATCGCCCGGCTGCGCGACCAGTCGGCGCGCACCGACGCCGTGATGATCGTGGCGATCGTCACATGGGCGCTGTATGCGGGCTACCTCGTCGCGCGGTTCGAGCTGGGCTGGCGCGGGCGGCGCTCCGCGTACCTCGCCCTCGCCGGCTTCGCGCTCGTGATCCTCGTCCGGCTCGCCCTCCCGGTGGCGCACTTCTCGTGAGCGCTCTCGTCCTCGTCGGCACGTCGCACCACGCCGCTCCGATCGAGCTGCGGGAGAAGATCGCGCTCGATCTCGCGGGCGCCGGCGCGCTGGCGCAGCGCCTCGCCGACGGCGGCGAGGCGGTCTGCCTCTCGACCTGCAACCGCACGGAGCTCTACCTCGCAGCGCCGAACGGCGACGAGGCCCAGCGCCGCGCCTCTGCGGCGCTCGTGGAGCTGGCCGGCCTCGACGAGGCGGAGCTCGTCCCCGTGCTCTACCGCTTGCGCGACGAGGCGGCCGCGCTGCACCTCTTCCGCGTCGCGGCGGGGCTGGACTCGCTCGTCCCCGGCGAGGGCGAGATCCTCGGCCAGGTGAAGGATGCCTTCGAGGCCGGCGCCGCGGGCTCGCTGCTGGATCACCTGTTCCGCCAGGCGCTGCACGTCGGCAAGAAGGTGCGCACGCAGACGGCGATCGCCGAGAGCCCTGCGTCGGTGCCCTCCGCCGCGGCGGCGCTCGCCCAGCATGTCTTCGGCGACCTCGCCGGCCGCCGCGTGCTCGTCGTCGGCGCCGGCGATATGGCCGAGAGCGCGGCCCGCAACCTGAGCGGGCGCGGCGCCACGATCGCCTGGGTCGCGAACCGAACGCTCGAGCGCGCGCAGGCGCTGGCGGAGCGCTTCGGCGCCGCCGCCGCGACCCTGGACGAGTTGGAGAGCCGCCTCGTCGATGCGGACGTCGTCGTTTCGTGCACCTCCGCTCCCGGGCTCGTCCTCGACCGCGCCCAGCTCGAGCGCGTGCAGCGCAGCCGCCGCGGCGCGCCGCTGTTCCTGGTCGATCTCGCCGTCCCGCGCGACCTCGACCCGGCGATCAACGACCTCGAGGGCTGCTACCTCTACAACGTCGACGACCTCCAGGCTGTCGTCGTCCAGACGCTTGCGGGCCGCCGCCAGGAGGCCGCGCGCGCCGAGGGCATCGTCACCGTCGAGGCGGATGCCTTCCTCGACTGGCAGGCCTCGCTCGAGGTCGTGCCGGCGATCGCCTCGCTGCGCGCGCATGCCGAGGAGATCCGCCAGGGCGAGCTGGCCCGCGCCGAGGCGCGGCTCGGGAGGCTCAGCGACGAGCAGCGCAACGTCGTCGAGGCCCTGACCGCGCAGATCGTCAACAAGCTGCTCCATCTCCCGACGGTGCGCATGAAGCAGGCAGCCGCGGCAGCCGATGGGGTTGTCTATGCTGATGCGGTGCGCCACCTGTTCGGGCTCGGCGAGGAGGAGCAACAGCAGTCATGACGACGCGCGCGCTTACTGGAAAGCCCCTGCCCCTCCAGGCGCCCACCGCCTTCGTGCGCGTGCGCCCGCGTGGCCGGCATCGCTGCGCAGAGCCGCGGCCGGCACGCCCCGCTTGCCGTGCTGGTACGAGTCGGCTCCCGCGGAAGTAGGCTCGCGCTCCGCCAGGCCGAGCTCGCCGCAGACGCGCTGCGCCGGCCCGGCGTGGAGATCGCGCTCGTCCCGATCACGACCGCCGGCGATCGCGATCGCACGCGTCCCTTCGGCGAGATCGGGGAACGCGGCGTCTTCGTGAAAGAGCTGGAGGAGGCGCTCCTCGCGGGACGCATCGACGTGGCCGTGCACTCCGCAAAGGACATGACCTCGACGGACACCGAAGGGCTGGCTGTCGGGGCGTACCTCCCGCGCGACGATCCGCGCGACGCGCTCTGCGGCGCCTCGGAGATCCGGCCGGGGATGCGCATCGGCACGGCGTCCGTGCGCCGCCGCTCGCAGCTGCTCGCCATGGAGCCGACGCTTTCGATCGAGCCGCTGCGCGGCAACATCGACACGCGACTGCGCAAGCGCGGCGAGCGCGGGCTGGATGCGATCGTCCTCGCCGCCTGCGGGCTCGACCGCCTCGGCCTCGGCGCCGAGATCGGGCACCGCTTCGATCCGGATCAGCTGCTGCCGGAGGCCGGCCAGGGAGCGGTGGCGTTCCAGGTGCGCGTGGGCGAGGAGCAGCTCGTCGAGCGGGCGGGCGACGAGCAGACCCGGGCGCGCGTCGAGGCGGAGCGCGCCTGCGTCGCGGTGATCGGCGGCGGCTGCCTCAAACCGGTTGCGGCGCACCACGACGGCGATCGCCTGACCGCGCTGATCGCAGACGAGAACGGCGCCTGGATCGAGCGGCGCAGCGGCGACGATCCCGCAGCGGTGGCCGCGCAGCTCCTGGAGTTCGTCTCGGCATGAGAGTCCTCGTCACGCGGGCGCGGCCGGAGGCGGGGCGGCTCGTCTCCCTCCTGGAGGCACGCGGGCTCGAGGTCGTCGCCTGCCCGCTGATCCGCATCGAGCC
>JAWVDX010000012.1:0-3862 GCA_033857015.1 Gaiellaceae bacterium | reverse complement strand
GTCGTCACGCGCATGTTCAACAACTACGGGCCGCGCCAGAACCCGCGCTACGTCACCGGCACGATCATCACGCAGGCGCTCGAGCGCCCGGAGATCGAGCTCGGCGCGCTCGATCCGCTGCGCGACTTCTGCTTCTGCACCGACGGCGTGCGCGGCCACCTCACCGTCGCCGCGCAGGGCAAGCCCGGCGAGCTCTACGTCTACGGGCAGGGCGACAACATCTCGATGGCCGACTGGGTGGCGCTGATCCTCGAGGTCGGCGAGCGCGACGGCTTCTGGCCCGGCGACCGCGAGGTCGTCCAGACGGAGAAGCGCGTCCGTCCCGGCTCCAGCGAGGTGATGGCCCTGCGCGTCGGCTACGAGAAGCTGAACGCCGAGACCGGCTGGAAGCCGCAGATCTCCTGGGAAGAGGGCGTCAAACGCACAATCGCCTGGTACGCAGCGAACCGGGATCGCTGGGTCGGCCGCGTCGACTGGATGCAGCCGGACGCCGCTCCGGTCACGAAGAGCTAGCGGCGGAAGCTCGCCGCACTAACACGTCCTTCACCGTCGCGCGGTACGCTCACACGCTGTGAACGTGCTCGTGACAGGGGGCGGCGGCTTCCTCGGCTCACACCTCGTCGAGCGGCTGCGCGCGGACGGCGCCGACGTGTTCGTCGCCCGGCGCCGCGACTACGATCTGACGCACGAGGCGGAGGTCGCGCGCCTCTTCGCGGACGCGCAGCCGCAGACGGTGATCCACCTCGCGGCCGAGGTCGGCGGCATCGGAGCGAACCGTGCCAATCCGGGCCGCTACTGGTACGCGAACCTGATGATGGGCGCGCACGTCATCGAGCAGAGCCGCCTCGCCGGGCTCGCGAAGCTCGTCCTCGCCGGCACGATCTGCGCCTACCCCAAGTTCGCGCCCGTCCCCTTCAAGGAGGACGACCTCTGGAACGGCTATCCGGAGGAGACGAACGCGCCCTACGGCGTCGCGAAGAAGGCGCTGCTCGTCGGCGCCCAGTCCTACCGCGACCAGTACGGGCTGAACGCGATCTACCTGCTGCCGGTCAACCTCTACGGGCCACGGGACAATTTCAACCTCGAGACCTCGCACGTCATCCCGGCGCTGATCCGCAAGATGGTCGACGCGCAGGAGCGGGGCGAGCACGAGGTCGTGCTCTGGGGCACCGGGGAGCCGACCCGCGAGTTCCTGTTCGTCGACGACTGCGTGGACGGGATCCTGCTCGCGACCGAGCGCTACGACGGCGCCGAGCCGGTGAACCTCGGGACCGGCGAAGAGATCCGCATCCGCGACCTCGCCGAGCTGATCGGCGAGCTGACCGGCTTCGAGGGCGAGCTCGTCTGGGACACGACGAAGCCGGACGGCCAGCCGCGCCGCAAGCTGGACACGACCCGCGCCGAGGAGCAGTTCGGCTTCCACGCCAGCACGGGCCTGCGCGACGGGCTCACCCGCACCATCCACTGGTACCGCGAGCATCGGCTGAGCGAGGCGCATGCGTAACGCCGCGGTCGTCGGAGCGGTCCGGGGCCGCTCGCACGACCTCGTCTCGCGCCTCCGGCCGCTCTTCGTCGAGCCCTGGGTGCCGTTGGCCGTGCTGGGGCTCGTCCAGGCGCTCGTCGTCGTCGCGACCGTCGTTCGCGCGAAGCACGACAGCTGGCTGTTCTCCGCGGGCGGCGACGGGCCGTCGCTCTACGCCGCCGCGGCACGCGTCGGGAACGGCCACCTCCCCAGAGGGACGTCGGGTTGGGTGGAGCCGCTGCTCGCCGCACCGCTGACCTGGATCGCCGGCCCGAGCTACCGCTCCGGACTGCCTTTCCTCGTGCTCGTGAACCTCCTCGTGCTCCTCCCCGTCGGCCTGCTCGCGATCTACGGCGCCGGCGCGCGCATCGGTGGCCGCGTCGTCGGCTACCTCGCGGCGACGGTCTGGGTGCTCGCCCCGGTCCTCTCGACGTTCCTCTTCGTGGCGAGCTACCACCAGCGGTGGACCGACCTGGTCGTGCCGGAGGCGATCGGCCTGGCCGGCGGAACCGCGTTCCCGTCGATGGTCGCGCTGACGTGCGCCTCCTACTTCTTCCTCCGCCTCCTGGACGAAGGACACGACCTGGACGCTGCGCTCGCGGCGGTGCTGACCGGGCTCGCCATCGGCCTGCGCCCGTCAACTGCCGTCGTGCTCGTGGGTGTCGCGCTCGGACTGCTCGTCGCGCGTCGCTGGCGGGGGGCGCTGGTCTTCGCGGGAGCCCTCGTTCCGGCGCTGCTGACCCTGGTGGTCTGGCGCTGGCGCGGCCCTGGTCACGCCTCCCTGCTCTTCGCCGTTCCCCACGTCGACTGGGATCTCGCCGGACACAGGCTCAACGCGGACATCCGCGAGGTCTTCTGGAGCCGGCGCCTGCTCCAGTTCATCCCGTTCGCGGGCGTCATCGCCATCGCGCGCGTCTCCTGGACCAAGGCGCTCTTCGTCGGCGGTTGGCTGGCCGGCATCTACATCCTCCAGAGCCCGCACGGGACTGTGGGCTCCACCAGCATCTGGCGCGTCCTCACACCCGCCTGGCCGGCGTTCTTGCTCCTTCTCTGCTCGCTTCCGCTCCTGTTCCCCGGGTGGCCGGCCCGGCTCCGCGCGATTCCTGCCGGGCCCGGACTGCTGCGACGGGGAAGCCGCGCGCTCGTCGCGGCGCTGGGCCTGGTGGCGCTCGCTCCGCTCGTGGTCGCGCTCGTGCTCCCGCGCTAGGGCCGGAGCTCAGCGGGCGGAGCCTCGTGCTCCCCGAGCTCCTGCTCCAGCAGCGCGAGCCGCTGGGCCAGCACCGTGTTCTGATCCGCCAGCTTCGAGATCACCGTGGAGTAGTGGAGCAGGACGAGGATCACGAACATCCCCGCCACGGCGAAGAGCAGGGCCACGGGCTGCGAGACGCCGACCCAGCCGGCGATCGTGTTCAGGCCCTGGCGCCATGCCGAGAGCACGAGCATAACGATCCCGGTCAGCAGCCAGAGCAGGGCGTAGCGCTCGCGCAGGCGGCGGCTGCGCACCAGCTCGAAGATCAGGAAGATCAGGAGCAGCGACGCGACGATTCCCGCGATGGAGACCTTGAGCGGGGTCACGGGTGATCCCCCAGGTGCTGCAGCCGGAATTCTGGGTCGCGAGCACCAAGCCAGGGGCCGCACTCGAGCTCGTACCCAGGCCAGGAGGCCTGGGTCGAGGGCGAGGGTGGTTCATGGCGCCGCGTGATCGCGGGCCAGAAGCCGGCATATAGCGCCTGGGGGGTCACCTATGGTCATCCTCGAGGGGCGTGGCGTGCTTGCGGAAGATCGACACGAGGATCCCGAGCAGCACCTTGGCCATGTAGTAGATCGAGGCCCAGGCGTTGATCGAGGACACGCCGCCGGCGCGCTCGCGCATCGTGACGGGCACCTCGGTCAGGCGGAGCCGGTGCTTCACGACCATGACGGTCGCCTCGACCTCGGGATAGTCGTGCGGGTAGTCGGCGGCGAAGAGGCGGATCCCCTGGCGGTTCACCGCCCGGAAGCCGGAGGTCGTGTCCGTGACTTTCTGGCGCACGACGGCGGAGACCGTCCAGGCGAAGATGCGGATCCCGATCCGCCGGCTGAACGAGGAGCGGAACGCGCCGTCGCCGGTGAAGCGCGAGCCGACGACGATGTCCGCCACGTCGTCGAGCAGCGGGCGCAAGATCTTCGGCAGCTCCCCCGGATCGTGCTGCCCGTCGCCGTCGATCTGCACCGCGAGGTCGTAGTTGCGCTCGTAGGCGAAGCGGAAGCCGGTCTGCATCGCCCCGCCGATCCCGAGGTTGAACGGCAGCCTGAGGACGTAGGCGCCCTTCTCGCGGGCGATCTTGGCGGTGCGGTCGA
>JAWVDX010000011.1:0-4628 GCA_033857015.1 Gaiellaceae bacterium | reverse complement strand
ACCGACTTCATGGGCTACACGCCCGCCGAGGCGCACGTCCACGCGGACGCGCTCGGGGACACGATCAACGACGACATGGTGGAGCGGATCCAGAGCCGCCTCGGGAACCCGGAGCGCTGCCCGCACGGCTGGCCCGTCGACACCGCATTCGAGCAGGCGGAGAACCGCGAGCTGATGCCGCTCTCCGAGCTCGAGGCGGGAGGGCACGCGACCATCGTGCGCCTCGCCGAGCACGACGGCGAGCTCCTGCACTGGTTCTACGACGAGGGCTTCGTCCCGGGCGGCGAGGTGGAGCTGCGCTCCGTCCAGCGCGCCGCGGGACAGTTCACGGTGCGGCTGAACGGCGCCGACCGGGCAATCGGCGAGAAGGCCGCAGCCGGGCTGTTCGTGCGCGCCGCGTAGCCATGCGTCGCGAGCGAGCGCAGCTCGCGCCCCTGCGGCGACAACTGCCGATCGAGCCCGGGGCGATCCGTGCGGCGCGGCGGCTGCTGCTCGCCGTCGCCGCCGTCGTCGTGGCCGTCGACATCGGGGACAAGCTCGTCACCCCGACGCTCCCCGAGGCGTTCCACCCTCGCCCGCCGATCGTCCTGCTTGCGATGGTCGTCGTGACGGTGCTCGGCCTTGTGACCTTCCCGCGTGCCGGCTCGCGCGCGATCGCGATCGCCGGCGGGCTGATGGTCGGCGGCGGGGTCGCGAACACCGTCTCGCTCCTGGCCTGGGGCTCCGGGATCCCGAACCCGCTGCTCTCGTCCCGCTACGACATCGCGTTCAACCTCGCCGACCTCGCCGTCGGGAGCGGGTTCGTGCTGCTCCTGCCGGCCACGCTTGCCTTCGCGGTACGGCACCGCGAGCACCTGAACAGTCCCCTCTGAGATCTCTGCGCACGTTCCGAAGACTTCCATCGGGAAAGCGTTCTCGCCAGGCGGGCAGAGGAGTAGCTTGAACGGTGCTCGGACGAGCTCGCGTCGCGCTGCGCGATCACCCAAAGTGCCTGTGCCGCGAAAGGAGCGGACATGTCGAGAGAGAGCACCGAACGGGACATCGTCGAGACCCTGGGCCTCGTGCCCGAGTTCATCGAGGATGTCCCCACCTATCTCATCGAGGCGGAGTGGTCGAGCTTCAAGGCCCTCATGCTGAGCGAGACGGTCATCCCGAACAAGTACAAGGAGCTGATCGGGTTGGGCGTCTCCGGAGCCACCCGCTGTCGCTACTGCGCCTACTACCACACCGAGGCGGCGCGCCTCTTCGGGGCCACGGAGGAGGAGATCAACGAGGCAGCCCTCGTGGCCAAGAACACGATGGGCTGGAGCACCTGGCTCAACACACGGCAGTACGACTACGAGCACTTCACCGAGGAGTTCGACCAGATCGCCGAGCACGTCCGGTCGATGATGGCGACACCCGTCTGAGCAAAGGCAGCGCTACTCGGTCGGAGCGGCGGGCGCTACGGTGCCCGCCGTTCGCTAGCGGGACTCGAGCGCCTTGTCCCAATCGGCGAGCGCGCGCTCGAGCAGCGTGACGAGCTCGGCGGGTGCTCTGGGATCGTCGAGCATCACCTCGTAGCTCATGCGTGCCGCCGAGATCAGCGCGGAGAGCTCCTGGCTCGTCCCGGTGAGCGCGAACGTATTCGGGCGCAGCTGCTCGATCTTCACGACGGTGAAGTATTGCGCTTGCCCCGCTAAGCGGGCTCGAGCGCAGCGCCGAGCCCGGCCGCGGCGCGAAGCGCCTCGGCCTTGTCGGTGCGCTCCCACGTGAAGTCGCGGTCGTCGCGACCGAAGTGCCCGTACGCAGCGGTCTTCGCGTAGATCGGGCGGCGGAGGTCGAGGTCGCGGAGGATCGCCCCGGGCCGCAGGTCGAAGTGCTCCGTGACGAGCTCCTCGATGCGCGCGACCGGGATCTTCTCCGTGCCGAAGGTCTCGACGAGCACCGACATCGGGTGCGCGACGCCGATCGCGTAGGCGACCTGGATCTGCGCGCGCGCCGCCAGGCCCGCCGCGACGATGTTCTTCGCGACATAGCGCGCGGCGTACGCGGCGGAGCGATCGACCTTCGTCGGATCCTTGCCGGAGAACGCGCCCCCGCCGTGCGGGGCAGCGCCCCCGTAGGTGTCGACGATGATCTTGCGCCCGGTCAGCCCCGCGTCGCCCATCGGCCCGCCGATCACGAACTTGCCGGTCGGGTTGACGAGGACGAAGTCGCGCTCCTGCAGCCGGCTCTCGTCGTAGAGCCCCTTGGGCAGGATCGGGTGCAGGACGTGCTCGATGACGTCCGGCTTGATGAGGCTGTCCGCGTCCAGGCCCTCGCGGTGCTGGGTCGACACGAGCACGCGCTCGATCTCGACCGGCCGCTGGATCCCGTGCTCGTCCACCTCGTAGCGGACGGTGACCTGCGACTTCCCGTCGGGGCGCAGGTAGGGGAGCGTGTCGGCCTTGCGCACCTCGGAGAGGCGCTTGCAGATCTTGTGCGCGAGCATGATCGGGAGCGGCATCAGCTCCGCCGTCTCGTCGCTCGCGTAGCCGAACATCAGCCCCTGGTCGCCGGCGCCGATCCTGTCGAACGGGTCGTCCTCGCCCGGCTCGTGCTGGAACTCGTAGGAGGCGTCGACGCCCTGCGCGATGTCCGGCGACTGCTCGTCGAGCGCCACGATGACGCCGCAGGTGTCCGCGTCGAAGCCGTACTTGGCGCGGGTGTAGCCGATGTCCTTGATCTTCTGCCGGACGAGGCGCGGGATGTCCACGTAGGTGGTGGTCGTGATCTCCCCGGCGACGACGACGAGACCGGTCGTGATCAGCGTCTCGCAGGCGACGCGACCCATGGGGTCGTCGCGCAGGACCGCGTCGAGGACGGAGTCCGAGATCTGGTCGGCGATCTTGTCCGGGTGCCCCTCGGTGACCGACTCCGAGGTGAAGGAGAACGTGCGCGCAGCCATCGCGGGCAAGCCTACTGGATCGTTCCGCGCGCGCGTTTCGGCTACTGCTACTCCTCTGTGGGCCGCCGCGTCATCAGGCCGGCGACGAGCGCGCTGAGGTCGGCGCCGTCGAGGATCGCGCAGATCCCCTCGGTGATCGGCAGCTCGATCCCCAGCCGGTGGGCGAGGGCGCGCAGCACCGGGGCCGTCGTGAGGCCCTCGACGGTGCCGATCTCGGCGCTCGCCTGCTCCGGGGTGCGGCCGCGGGCGATCAGCTCGCCCGCGCGACGGTTCCTGCCCTCTGGGTGCCAGCACGTGCCGATGAGGTCGCCCAGCCCGGCGAGGCCGGAGAACGTCTCCGGGTTGGCGCCGCAGGCCGTCCCGAGGCGGGCCATCTCGGCGAGGCCGCGCGTCACGAGTGCCGCCTTGGCGTTGTCGCCGAGGCCGAGGCCGTCGACGCCGCCCGCGGCGAGGGCGATCACGTTCTTGGCGGCGGCGCAGAGCTCGACGCCGACGAGGTCGGGGTTGACGTAGACGCGGAGCACGACCGAGGAGAGCTCCTCCTGGAGGTGCTCGGCGAGGTCGCCGTCCGCGCTCGCGACGACGGCGGCGGCGGGCAGCCCTGCGGCGATCTCGGCCGCGAAGTTCGGCCCCGAGAGGACGGCGAACGGGCGCTCCGCCAACGTCGAGAGCCGCTCGCCGCTCGCCGGGTCGAGGCCCTTCGTCAGGCTGAGCACGGGCGAGTCGCCCGGGAGCGAGGCCAGCGTCCCGGCGAACGCGCGGCTCGGCACCGCGACGACGTGGAGCTCGGCCTCGGGCGCGCCCTCCGCCGTGACCGCGTGCAGGCCGGAGAGATCGACGCCGGGGAGGTAGCGCGGATTGCGCCCCGTCGCGCGAATCGCCTCCGCCTGCGCCGGATCGCGCCCGACGAGCGTGACCTCGTGCCCCCGCTCGACGAGCAGCCGTGCGAAGGCCGTCCCCCAGGCTCCCGCTCCGACGACTGCGATCCTCACGGACGGCCTATGAAGTCGATGGTGACCGGGACTCCTTCCAGGGTGAAGCGCTCGCGCACCTGATTCTCGACCCAGTAGGCGTAGTCGCGGGTGATGAGGGCGGTGTCGTTCACGTGGAAGCGGAAGCGCGGCGGGCGGCTCTGCACCTGGGCGCCGTAGAGCAGGTTGAGCTTGCGCCCCGCGCGGGTCGGCGGCTGGCGCGCCTCGCGCAGCTCTGCGAGGAACGAGTTCAGCGCCGGGGTCGGGACGCGCGAGTTGAAGCGCCCGAACAGCTCGACGATGTCGTCGAGGAGCCGCTCGACGCCACGCCCCGTCGTCGCCGAGACGGCGCGGATCGGCGGGCGCTGGCGCATCCTCCGGCGCAGCTCGCCGCGGGCCTCCTCGATCGCGATCGTGCCGATGTCCCACTTGGACAGGACGACGAGCGTCGCGCACTGCGCCTTCATGGCCGCGTCCGCAACCGCCAGGTCGTGGTCGACGATCCCCTCGGCCGCGTCGATCACGACGAGCGCGATGTCCGCGCGCTCGGCGGCCTCGATGGCGCGCAGCTCCGAGTAGTACTCGATCCCCTGCCGGTGCTTGCGCTTGCGGCGCATCCCCGCGGTGTCGACGAGCAGGAACTTCTGCTCGTTGCGGATCAGCACGGTGTCGATCGAGTCCCTCGTCGTCCCGGGCACGTCCGAGACGATCACCCGCTCCTGCCCGAC
>JAWVDX010000010.1:0-3121 GCA_033857015.1 Gaiellaceae bacterium | reverse complement strand
CGCGACGGCGACGCAGGGTCGCTGGTCGCTCGCAGCACCGCTCTTCGCCGGATTCCAGCTGGGTCGCCGGGCCCTGGCCGAGCTGCTCCTCGAGCGGGAGGGGATCGTCACGCGCGACGGCGTCCGTGCGGAAGGGATCCCGGGCGGCTACGGCGCCGTCTACGCGGAGCTGCGCGCGCTCGAGACGATCGGGCTCTGCCGGCGCGGCTACTTCGTCGAACGGCTCGGGGGCGCGCAGTTCGCCCTCGGCGGCGCCGTCGAGCGCCTCCGCGAGCTCCGTCCGAAGGAAGGCGAGGAGCCCGACACGCTCGTCCTGGCCGCAGCCGACCCGGCCCAGCCCTACGGCGCCGCGCTCCCGTGGCCCCGCCGGGCCGGCGGGCGCGCCGCGCGCGTGGCCGGCGCCTCGGTCGTCCTGCTGGGCGGCGAGGCTGCGCTGTTCGTCGAGCGTGGCGGCCGCTCGCTCGTTCCGCTCCGTGACCCGGAGGAGAGCTGGCTGCGACCGGCGCTCGCAGCGCTCGTCGCGCATGTGCGCGCCGGCCGCGGGCGGCGCCTCTCCGTCGAGCGCTTCGACGGTGAGCCGGTCACCGGCAGCGTCGTGCTTCCGCTCCTGGTCGAGGCCGGGTTCCTCGCGGGCCCGCGCCGAGCCGTGCTCCGTCCCTAGCCGGCCAGCAAGCGCGCGAGGCGCTTCTTCTTCGCGTTCTCGCGCACGATCCACACGATGTCCGGATCGGCGGAGCGCTCGAGCTCCCTGAACCGTCTGAGGCCCTCGTCGGGACAGGCGGCGACCGCGACGCTCCAGCAGTAGCCGAGAGCTTGACGGAGCGTTCTGTCCCGCGTCCCGGGAAGCGACCGCGTGACTCGCACGACGAGGTCGAGCGCACGGTACGCAGCGTCCGGCTCCTCGAGGAGGGCTGGCTCGCACAGCGCGGCGATCGCCGCGCGTTGCTCGAGGGGCGAGCACCCGGCCCACCCTTCCACCGCGGTGGCCATTGCCCCGAAGTCGTCCGCACCCCAGCGTTGTAGGCCTAGCGCCACCGCTTCGCGCACGCGTCAGCGCTCATCGCCCGCGAGCACCTTCAGCCGCGCCAGATGGTGCGATCCTCCCTCGGCGACGAGGCGCCCGAGCCCGACGGCGCCGCACATGACGAGGAACTCGTCCTCCGCTTCCATCAAGGCGAGCACCTGGCTTTCGGAGGCCTCCTCGCCGGCAGCGCGGACGAGCTCCAGGTTCGCCCGCGGCCCCGGGAGGTGGGACTCGGCGCGGAGGTACGGCACCCAGTCGTCAAGCGTGCGCAGTGTCCGTCGGTACTGCTCGATCTTCGTCGCCACCGGTCGCCATCGTATGCGCCGGCCCGAACGAGGGATTGCGTCGCCCAGCCCCCAGGTGCACGCTGCGCACGAGGGAGGGGAGCATGGACGAACGAGGCATTCGAACGCTTTGCGCCGGGTTCTGCGCAACGATCGCGCTCTTCGCGCGCGCAGGGCACGCCATGCCCGCGACCCCGCTGGTCGTCGACGGCTACCGCTGCACGGTCGTCGGCACGGCAGCCGCGGAGGTCCTCCTCGGGACGCCCCGCAGGGACGTCATCTGCGCGCTCGGCGGCGCCGACAAGATCGACGGCCTCGGGGGCAACGACGTGATCCTCGGCGGCGCCGGGAACGACATGCTCCAGGGGAGCGGCGGCCACGACGTCCTCCTCGGCGGCCCCGGGGCGGATCAGTTCCAGGCCTGGGACGGTGCGAGCGACCGCATCGACGGAGGGCCCGGCAGCGACCGTGCCTGGGTCGATCACACGCTCGACACGGTCAAGCGCGTCGAGCAGTTCGGGTAGGCAAGGCCCGCCCGATCGAAGTGAGCGCCCGGGACGGCGGGCGCTCGCCTTGGGGGGCAGCCTTGGTGGCTACCTGCTCGCGAGCAGGAGCCGCAGCGTGAGGTTCGACGCCGGGAAATTCCGGAGCTTCGCCCGAAGGAGATCCGCAGTCATGGGTGTTGCCGCCTTTCAGTTGCCGCTTGAGAACCGCTGAACTATCCGCTCTCACAGCTTGCACCGTTTGGGGGAGTTGCCAATCCCTCAAGCGAGTGGAGCTACGCTCAGCGCGATGCCGGAGGGAGACTCGCTCGCACGGATCGCGAAGGCGCTCGCGCCGCTCGTCGGTGAGCGGCTCGAGGTCGAGACCCCGCACCCGCGCGCGCAGCTTCTCCACCTGACCGAGCGCCTCGACGGCAAGCGCCTCGACGCCGTGGAGACGCAGGGGAAGAACCTGCTGCTGCACTTCGAGGACGGGCTCGTCCTGCGCAGCCACCTGCGGATGAACGGGCGCTGGCTCGTCCGCCCGCGTGACGAGCAACCGCTCGGGCGGCCCTGGCTCGTGCTGCGCGGCAGCGAGCTCCAGGCGCTCCAGCTGAACGGGCCGGTGCTGGAGCTCGTGCGGTCGGCGCCCCGGCTCCGCCTCGGCCCCGACATCCTCGCCCGGCCGCTCGCCCGGGACGAGATCGTCTCCCGCCTGCGCGCCGAGCCGGCTCGGCCGATCGGCGAAGCCCTCCTCGACCAGCGCCTCGTCGCGGGGATCGGCAACCTCTGGAAGGCGGAGGCGCTCTGGCACGCCGGGGTCTCTCCGTGGCGCCCCGCCGGCGAGCTCGACGGCGCCGAGCTCGCCCGTGTCGTCGACGCCGCGGCAAGTCTCATGCAGCGCTCGGTCGCCGGCGAGCGCCGGCCGCACCGTGTCTATCGTCGTGCGGGCCGCCCCTGTCCCCGGTGCGCGACCCGCATCCGCTCCTTCCCGCAAGGGGAGCAGGCGCGCACCGCCTACTGGTGTTCCGCGTGCCAAAGAGGAGAGGATCCGACGGGCGCGTAAAGGAAGGCATGGCGGTCCGCGCCCGGCACCTGCACGACTCGCTCCGAGGCTTCTGCCTCGGCGCCTTCTCCGTGCTCGAAGGCGAGATCGCGGGTGGGGCGGAGATCCCCTTCGCCTTCGAGGAGCACGGGGCGCTCGGCCGTCCGTCCCTGTACGAGTACCGGCCGCTCGTGCGCGCCTTCGTCGAAGCGCGCGCGCCCGGCCTGGCCCGGCGCGAGGACGCGCGCGCCGCGGTCGACGAGCTCCTGCGCGAGCCCGCCGCCGC
>JAWVDX010000009.1:0-10379 GCA_033857015.1 Gaiellaceae bacterium | reverse complement strand
TCCGCCGGACCGACTTCCTCGACGGCTCCGCCGCGCGCGGATCCGGGCTGCCGGACGTGTGGTGGTTCCGCCCCGACGGCCGCCGCATGGGGAAGCGCGACTGGGAGCGGCCCGACGCGCGCAGCCTCGGCGTCTTCCTGAACGGCCAGGAGATCCCGACGAAGACCCCGCGCGGCGAGTCGGTGCTCGACGACACGTTCATCCTGCTGCTGAACGCCTTCCACGAAGACATCCCGTTCACGCTGCCGACCAGGCGCTTCGGCGCCAACTGGCAGCTGATCCTCTCGACCGCAGACCCGGACGCCGAAGCGGCGGTCTTCCGCGCCAAAGAGCCGGTTCTGGTCACCGGCCGCTCGCTGGTGCTGCTCCGCCGGATCTAGCGCATGATCGCGACCTACCGCCTCCAGCTCACGAAGGACTTCGGCTTCCGCGAGGCGCTGGAGCTCGTCCCCTACCTGCGCGCGCTCGGGATCAGCCACCTCTACCTCTCGCCGTCGCTCGAGGCGCAGGCCGGCTCGACGCACGGCTACGACGTCATCGACCCGACACGGATCTCCGAGGAGCGCGGCGGCGAGGAGGCCTTCCGCGCTCTCTGCAGCGCCGGCCTGAAGGTGATCCTCGACATCGTCCCGAACCACATGGCCGCCTCCGCGGACAACCCCTGGTGGGCCGACGAGGAGCAGCGCGCCAAGGTCTTCGACGTCGATCCCGTGTCCGGCCGCTGGCGCCGCTTCTTCGACATCGACGAGCTCGCAGGCGTCCGGGTCGAGGACGAGCAGGTCTTCGAGCTCACGCACCGCAAGATCCTGGAGCTCGTCCGCGAAGGCCTCGTCGAGGGGTTGCGCATCGACCACCCCGACGGCCTCGTCGACCCGACCGGCTACCTCGAGCGCCTGCGCGCGCACGGAGCCCGCCACGTCTGGGTGGAGAAGATCTTCGAGGTCGGCGAGCAGCGGCGCGACTGGCTCATCGACGGCACCGTCGGGTACGAGTTCCTGAACGAGGCGCAGGCGCTCTTCATGGAGCGCGCCGCCGAGGCCGAGCTGACCGAGCTCTACGCAGAGTTCACCGGTGAGCTGCGCTCCTTCCCCGACGTGGCCTTCGAGGCCAAGCTGGAGCAGGCCCGCACCTTCGAGCCGGAGATCGAGCGGTTGCGTGCCCTCATCGACCTCCCGGAGCTCCCGCAGACGCTCGCCTCCTTCCCGGTCTACCGCACCTACGTGGAGCCGTGGAACGACCGCGTCTACGAGGCCGACCGGGCCGCGATCGAGGCGGCGCAGCTCTCCGACCATCTGCGCCGCGTCCTCCTCCTCGAGGAGCGTGGCCACGACGAGTTCGTGACGCGCTTCCAGCAGACGACCGGCCCGGTGATGGCCAAGGGCGTCGAGGACACGGCGTTCTACCGCTACAACCGGCTGCTCGCCCTCAACGAGGTCGGCGGCGAGCCGGGGCGCTTCGGGATCGGCGTGGAGGAGCTCCACGAGCGCAACATCGACCGGGCGGCGCGCATGCCGAGGAGCCTGCTCGCGACTTCGACGCACGACACGAAGCGCTCCGGCGACGTGCGCGCGCGCATCGGCGCGCTGACCCGCATCCCCGCGGAGTGGCGCGAGACGGTGTTGCGCTGGCGCGAGCTCAACGCGGAGCTCAAGCAGGACGGCGCCCCGGATCCCAACGAGGAGTACTTCCTCTACCAGACCCTCGTCGGAGCCTGGCCGATCGAGGAGGAGCGCGTGGCCGCGTACATGGAGAAGGCCCTGCGCGAGGAGAAGCGCTACACGAGCTGGATCGCGCAGGACGCGCGCTGGGAGGAGGGAGTTCGGCGCTTCGTGGCGGCGCTGTACGAGCACGAGCCGTTCGTCGCCGACCTCGAGCGCTTCGTCGCGCGCATCCGCGAGCTGGCGCGCCCGTCGATCCTCGGCCAGCTGCTCCTCAAGCTGACGTCCCCCGGCGTGCCGGACATCTACTGGGGTGACGAGCTCGAGAGCCTCTCCCTCGTCGACCCGGACAACCGGCGGCCGGTCGACTGGGGACGGCGTCGCGAGGCCCTTGCCGGGCTCGAGGCCGGTGCCTCACCCGACGCGGAGACCGAGAAGCTGTTCGTGATCCGCGAGGCGCTCGCCCTCCGCGCCCGGCGCCCGCACGCCTTCGAGGGGGCGTATCGCCCCTGGGAGACCGATCCGCGCGTGTTCGCCTTCATGCGCGGCGAGGACGAGGTCTTCGTCGCCGCGGCCAACGACGAGCTGGCCGGCTACGAGCCTCCGCCCGGCCCCTGGCGCGACGTCCTCGCCGGGGCGGACTTCCCGACGCTGCGCCTGCTCGAGCTCGAGGGCTGAGCCGTGGAGATCCGGCGCCTCGGCCGCGACGAGGTCGAGCTCCTGTGGGCGATCGACCGGAGCGAGGTCTCCGACGCCGCCTACGTGGTCGACGGCGGATCGCTCGCGCTCGTGCCGCGCCCGGCCGAGCTCGCCGGCTGGCCGCAGGCCGTCGTCGAGGCGGAGACGCCCGTCCTCTACGAGTGCTTCGACCGGGGCGGCATCTTCCTGGGCGCGTTCGGCGGCGAGCAGGTTATGGGCGTCGCAGTTCTCGAGGGTGGCCGCGTGGGCCGGGACAGCAATCAGCTCCCACTCGCCTATCTCTACGTCAGCCGCGAGCACCGCGGCCACGGGATCGGGTCGCGGCTCTTCGACGCAGCCGTCGCCCTCGCCCGCGAGGGCGACGCGAGCGCGCTCTACGTCTCGGCCACGCCGACGCAGGCGACGGTCGACTTCTACCTACGCCGCGGCTGCGTGCTCGCTCCCGACCCCGATCCGGGCCTCCTCGCCGCCGAGCCGGACGACATCCACCTGGTTCTGCCGCTGTGAGTACCTCGAGCGCAACGCCGAGGTCTTCCGGGCCGCGCTCAGCCGCTGAGCGCCTGCTCCACGACGGAGCGCTCGAGGTCGAACCAGCCCAGCAGCTGCTCCGGCCCCTGCTTCGGCCGCGTCTCCACGAGAATCGCCTCGATCGCCCGTAGCGCTGCGGCAGGGCTCGCGAACGGCCCCCGCGCGCGCACGAGCGCCCAGGCCTCGAACGGCGTCGCGCGCGAGCCGAGCGGCGTGCCTCCACTGGGGATCGCCACGAAGACGTCACGCACCGGGAAGTGCGCGCGCCGCAACGCGTCGAGCAGCGGCTGAGGCTCGGCCCGTGGCAGCCCGACGGCGCGACCGCTCTCGGGCAACGCCGCGAGGAAGACAGGCGAGTACGGGAACAGCAGGTCGCCCTCCTGCACGCGCTCACGCACCCACGCCGCCGGCTCCGCGAGGAGCGTCTTGCTCCCGAACGGCGCGGCATAGGTGAGCGAGCGCGGATCCGCCACCGTCCGCGGCCCGACCAGCCCTACGGTAACGAGCAACGCCACGATCGCGGCAGCAACGAGGCGGCCGCGGCCCGCCGCGATGCGCGCGGCACCGGCGCCGATCAGGGCCGCCCACATGGGCAGCGCGTAGATGAGGTGCCGCGGCGAGAGGTCGGGCGCCAGCCCGCCTCGCGGCGCCAGCATCGAGAGCAGCGGCGGCGCGAGCAGCGCTAGCAGAGCGAAGACGACGAAGGCCCGCTCGCGCCGCGCGAGCGCGAAGCACCCGATCGCCGCGAGCCCCACACCGAGCACGACTCCGCGCCCGCCGGCGAAGCCCTCGAGCGCGCCCCAGAGCTGGTCCCAGGCCTGTCCCGGCGTCGCGACCCGCCCGTGCCCGTGCGCGCCGACCTGGAAGCGGCGCGCCAACCGGATGTCCGCAACGAGGAACGGCAGCGCCGCCAGCGCGATCGCCCCGACCGGGAGTGCCGCACGCAGCGAGCGCCCGCGCCAGACCCAGAGCGCCACCGCCAGCTCGACGGCGGCAACGACACCACCGTACGGGTGCACCGCCGGCAGGAGCCACGCGGCAGCCGCCGCGAGCGCGGCCGCACGGGCGGTCCGTTCCCGGAGCGCCCGCACGAAGGTGTCCGCCACAAGCCCCCCGGCGAGCGCGAACAGCGCGTACATCCGACCGAAGCTCGCGTACACACCGAGGAGCCCCGAGCTCGCAGCGACGAGCGCCGCGACACCGCCGGCCCACTCCCCGGCGAGCCGCCGCCCGAGGTCGTACGCCACGACGACTGCGCCGAGCGCGCACGCCACCGAGAGCCAGCGCAGCGCCGCAGCCGACTCGTGCACCCAGAAGAGGACGTGGACGAGCAGGAAGTGGAGCGGCGATCCGCCGCGATCCCACAGCACCGTCCCGAGAATCTCGTGCACCGGCCGCGCACCGACCATCCCCGCGACCGCCTCGTCCTCGAACAGCGGCTTCCCCGTGACATCCCCGGCGACCCGCAGCAGCAGGAGCGCGAGCGCAGCGCCGACGAGCGCGAGCGCGCCGCTTCGACTCCGATGGACGAGGCTCTCCCGCATCAGCGGGAGGACGCTACTACCTACCTACCGGTCGAGCGCCTCGCTGACGCGAGCGACCAGCCGCGCCGGATCGAGCGGCTTCGTCAGATAGTCGTCCGCCCCGACCGCGAAGCCCCGGAGGGTGTCGATCCGCTCGGGCTGCGTGTCCAGCAGGATGACCGGGGTGTCGCGGGTCGTCGCGTGCTGACGGATCAGCCGGGTGACCTCGTAGCCGTCCAGCTTGGGCATGCGCACGTCGAGGACGACGACGGCGGGCTCGCAGACGAGCGCCATCCGCAGCGCCTCCTCGCCGTCAGCCGCACGAATCACGTCGAAGCTGGAGCCGAGGTGGAACGAGAGCAGCTCGAGGATCCGCTCGTCGGCGTCGGCCACGAGCACGGTCTGCGTCTGCCTGCTCGGGACGAGGCGCAGGAGCGCGCCGCTCGAGCGCTCACGCGCTGCCCTGCCGACGGTGTTGCCCGGCGGGTCGCCGGTCACGAGCTGGAGCGCGGGGCGAGGGCTCGAAGCCACGTCGCTGCGGCTCGCCGCATGAGCCAAAGACGTCATGCAACGATGATCGACCCCGCATACGGGTCGAGCCAACCCCGATCCGGCTCGCGAGGGGTACGCAAAAGCGGTAGGGGACGATCCCACGCTCTTGCCGGTTACGCGGCTGCCGGGAGCGCTTCGTCCTCGACGATCGCGAGCCAGTTCGACGCCGGCGGATGCAGCCGCACCAGCGTCAGGTAGAGCCGTCGCGCCTCGGCGAGGCTCTCGAAGCGGCCGAGAGTCTCGTGCGTCTGGATGTCGATGAGGTTGACCATGCTTGGTATCCGCTCCGAGTTCTACCGACGTCACATGTGCGTTTCATGTGAGCCACGTTAAGCGTCCTTGAGCAGGCAATTGTTTTACCGCCGTCTTACACGCGGCTCGTTCCCGCGAGGGAGAATAGGGGTGTGAGCGGACGGCTCCATCGTGTCTCCCTGGTCGCGCTCGGGATCTGCATCGGGCTTCTGCTCGCCGCGGCCTCGGCCCTCGCGTTCAACCGTGCGCTGGTTGCGGACCTCTTCGGCTCGAACCTCGTGCGCGCGCAGGTCGTCGTCTACACGAACGGCCAGGACACCGAGATCTGGCTCGATCGAGGCCGCATCACCGCAGTGGGGGGCGGTGGGCTTACGATCCGGGAGAAAGACGGGCAGATCCAGCACGTCGACGTCGCGCCGGGCGCCCGCATCACGCTGAACGGCGCGTTCGTCGCGCTCAGCTCGCTGCGGCGCGGGATGCAAGCCCAGACCTTCCGGCCCGGCGACGCACCCGCGTATCGCATCGACGCGACCTTGCGGTAGAACACAGAGTGACGATGCTGAAAGGTCGCCCCCTCCCGACCGCGGCGCAGAACGCGGGCCACATCCTCCTCGTGGAGGACGACCACGCGATCGCCGGCCTGGTGCGCTCGTACCTCGAGCGCTACGGCTACACCGTGATCTGGGTCGCGAGCGGGGAGGACGCGCTCGTCGAGCTGCCGCGCCACCCGATCCGGATCGTCGTCCTCGACATCGGCCTGCCCGGAATGGACGGCTTCGACGTCTGCCGGGAGGTGCGCAACCGCTCGAACGTGCCCGTCATCATGCTGACCGCCCGCGACGAGGAGGCCGACCGGATCGTCGGCTTCGAGCTCGGCGCCGACGACTACGTCCCGAAGCCCTTCTCCCCGCGGGAGCTGGCGGCCCGGATCAAGGCGATCCTGCGCCGCAGCGAGCAGCGCCCCGAGGCCGACGAGCTCAGCCTCGGCACCGTGGTCGTCCGCCGCGACGCCCGCGAGGTGCGCGTTGCAGACGTGGTCGTGGAGCTGACCGCCAAGGAGTTCGACCTGCTCGTCTCGCTGGTCGAGAACACGGGGATCGTCCTCTCCCGCGAGCGGCTGCTCGACGAGGTCTGGGGCTTCACCTACCCGGGCGGGACGCGCACCGTGGACGTGCACGTCGCCCAGCTACGCCGCAAGCTCGGGACGCCGGAGCTGATCCGCACCGTGCGCGGCGCCGGCTACAAGGCCGTCGAGGCTTGAGCCACGGGCGCGCGGCTGAACTCCCTCCGCGTCCGCCTCCTGCTCCCCATCGGGACGATCGTCGTCGTCTCGATCGCGCTCACGCTTCTGCTCGCCGGCTATCTGACGCGGCAGGCGGCCGCCTCGGCCGCGCGCCACGATCTCTCGGCTCAGGCGGACATCCTCGCCGCGCAGCAGCGCAGCAGCGTCTGTCCCCTGTGCCCGGGTCGCCTGAGCTCGCTGAGCGCCACGCTCACGCCCCTGCACGAGCGGCTGCTCGTCGTCCCGCTCCGTGAGCCGACCCCGTATCTCCGCCCGGCGGAGCAGCGCGCGCTGCTGCAGAGCAAGCCCGTCAGCTTCCACCGGCGGATCGACGGGCAGGACAGCTACGTCGCGGCGCGCCAGCTCTCCTCGCGCGGGACGCAGAACGGCTTCCTCGTCGTCCGCTCGGCCAGGCTGCAGGCCGCGGACACCGGCCCGTACGTCAAGGCGCTCCTCCTCGCCGCGGCGGCCGGTGCGCTGCTCGCCTTCGCCGCCGCGCTCGTCCTGTCGCGACTCATCGCAGCCCGGATCGCCCACGTCTCCGACGCGATCCGCGCCTTCGCCGACGAGGAGAGCCCCAGCCAGCTCGCCGTGGTGGGGCCGAACGAGCTCGCCTCGCTCGCCGCGTCGTTCAACCATATGGCGGACGAGCTGGCGCGAGCACGCGAGGCAGAGCGGGCCTTCCTGCTCTCGGTGAGCCACGAGCTCAAGACGCCGCTGACCTCGATCCGCGGCTACGCGGAGGCGCTCGCCGAGGACGCCGTCGACGTCGGCCAGGCGGCCGAGACGCTGCTTGCCGAGGCGGGTCGGCTGGAGCGTCTCGTCCACGACCTGCTCGACCTGGCCCGGATCAACCGCTCGCGCTTCGACGTCCGCCGCGAGCCCGTCGAGCTGGGCGAGGCCGCGCTCGAGAGCGTGCGCCGCCACGAGCGGCTCGCGCAGTCGCTCGGCGTCACGCTCGAGGCCCACCTCGAGTCGCCCGCGCAGGTGCTCGGCGACGACGACCGCGTGCAGCAGATCATCGGCAACCTCGTGGAGAACGCGCTGCGGGTCACGCCCGCGGGCGGTGGCGTCCGCGTCTGCGTCGAGGGTGGCGAGGTGCGGGTCGAGGACGACGGGCCGGGCCTCCAGCCGGACGAGCTGGCGCGCGCCTTCGAGCGCTTCTACCTTCACTCCCGCTACGGCAAGGAGCGCAAGGTCGGGACAGGTCTCGGTCTCGCGATCGTCAAGCAGCTCGCCGAGGCGATGGGGGGCCGCGTCGGGGTCTCGAGCGCCGTCGGCGACGGGACGTCGTTCACGCTGCGCCTGCCTCTGCTCGACCCGCCGGAGACTGCTTTACGGCCGGCTTACCCGCGCCGCACTCCCGGCTGACGCACCCGGCAAAGGATGGGTCCTGTCAATCTCGACGGGAGGATCTCCATCATGAAGGTCAAGCTCTTCGTTGCGCTCCTCGTGGCGGTGGCGGCACTCTCGCTAACCGCCGCGGCATTCGGTGGCAAGTACATCCGCGGCACCGCCGGTGACGACACCCTCGTCGGCACGGAGACCGCGGATGCGATCCACGGGTTCGGCGGCAACGACACCATCTCCGGCCTCGGCGGCAAGGACCTGATCCGCGGCGGCGACGGCAACGACCGCATCGACGCCGGCGAGGGCAACGACCGCGCCTTCGGCGGCGACGGCAACGACACGATCGTCGGCGGTGACGGCAACGACACCCTGCGCGGCCGCAAGGGCGACGACCATGTCAGCGGCGGCAGCGGCAACGACGTGATCTGGGTCGGAGCGGGCGCCGACATCGAGGACGGCGGCAGCGGCGACGACGTCCTGCACGTGCTCGCCTCGGACAAGCAGGCCGACACGGTCGACTGCGGCGACGGTGACGACACGCTCTACGTCAACTCGAGTGAGACCACGGACACGTGGGTCAACTGCGAGCACGTGCTCGTGCGCACGCCCAAGTCGGCGGACGTCCAGCAGGATCAGTAGCCCCCACCGCGAGGCACGACGGGGCCCGCTTCGGGCCCCGTCGCATGGTCCGAAAGTCCCTGCTCTGCTAGGGTTCGGACTACCTGGAGTGCTTTGACAAGGCAGCTTGGCGACCAGGATAAAAAACGCCTAAAGAGCCCGCTCCGAGAGCCCTAGCTCCCGTTCGCGAACCCTCTTTAGGTCGGAGCGGAGGCCGGGTGGCGGAGAGAACTGCAGAGCTGGAGCGACTCCTACGCGAGCGGATCGTCGTGCTCGACGGCTCGTGGGGCGTGCTGCTGCAAGGACGGGGCCTCTCCGAGGAGGACTTCCGCGGCGCGCGCTTCGCCGACCACGGGCGCGACCTCAAGGGCGACCCGGATCTCCTCAACCTCACCCATCCCGAGATCATCGAGGAGATCCATCGCGCCTACTTCGACGCGGGCGCGGACATCTCGACGACGAACACCTTCACGGCCACCTCGATCGGCCAGGCGGACTACGGGCTCGAGGACGCCGTCTACGACATGAACCTCGAGGGCGCACGCATCGCCCGCCGGGTCGCCGACGAGCTCTCGACGCCGGAGCGGCCGCGCTTCGTCGCCGGCTCCGTCGGCCCGCTCAACGTGACGCTCTCGCTCTCGCCCAAGGTCGAGGACCCGTCCTATCGCGCGGTCACGTTCGACCAGGTCACCGAGGCGTATGCGGAGCAGATCAGGGCGCTGCACGAGGGCGGCGTGGACATCCTCCTCGTCGAGACGATCTTCGACACGCTCAACGCCAAGGCGGCCATCGTGGCCGCGCGGGACGTCGCGCCGGAGCTGCCGCTCTGGATCTCGCTCACGGTCGTCGACCGCAGCGGGCGCACGCTCTCGGGGCAGACGGTCGAGGCGTTCTGGCTCTCGATCGAGCACGCCCGGCCGCTCGTCGTCGGGATCAACTGCTCGCTCGGCGCCGAGGAGATGCGTCCCTACGTCGCCGAGCTCGCCCGCGTCGCTCCGACCTTCACGGCCTGCTACCCGAACGCGGGCCTCCCCAACGCCTTCGGCGGCTACGACGAGGGGCCGGAGACGACCTCGCGGCTGCTGCGCGAGTTCGCCGACGACGGGCTGCTCAACATCGTCGGCGGCTGCTGCGGCACGACGCCGGAGCACATCCGCCAGATCGCCGCGACCGTGGAGGGGCTCCCTGCGCGGCCGCTCCCCGAGCCGGCGCCCGTCACGCGCTTCAGCGGTCTCGAGCCGCTCGCCATCACGCCCGACACCGGCTTCGTGATGATCGGCGAGCGCACCAACGTCACCGGCTCCGCGCGCTTCCGCAAGCTGATCGAGGCGAACGACTACGCGCGGGCGCTCGACGTCGCCCTGGAGCAGGTGCGCGGCGGCGCCAACATCCTCGACGTCAACATGGACGCCGATCTCCTCGACTCGGTCGAGGCGATGACGACCTTCCTCAACCTGGTCGCGACCGAGCCCGAGGTGGCGCGGCTGCCGATCATGGTCGACTCGTCGCGCTGGACGGTCATCCAGGCGGGCCTCCGCTGCCTGCAGGGGAAGGGCATCGTCAACTCGATCTCGCTGAAGGAGGGGGAGGAGGACTTCCTCGCCAAGGCGCGCGAGGTGCGTCGCTTCGGCGCGGGGGTCGTAGTCATGGCCTTCGACGAGCAGGGCCAGGCGGACACCGCCGACCGCAAGGTCGCGATCTGCGAGCGCGCGTATCGCCTGCTCGTGGACGAGGTCGGCTTCCCGCCGGAGGACATCATCTTCGACCCGAACGTCCTCGCCGTCGCGACGGGGATCGAGGAGCACGACGACTTCGCGCGCGCCTTCATCGAGGCGCTGCCGCGGATCAAGGAGGCCTGTCCCGGCGTCCACATCTCCGGCGGGATCTCCAACCTGAGCTTCTCGTTCCGCGGCAACG
>JAWVDX010000008.1:0-8709 GCA_033857015.1 Gaiellaceae bacterium | reverse complement strand
TCGCCGACCTGGCCCGCGTCCACGCCTGGAACCAGGAGTTCGTCTCGAACTCCCCGGAGGGGCGCCGCTACGAGCAGATCGCCGGCGAGATCGAGCGGGCGCTCGCCTTCATGGCCGCCTGCGGCGTCGACATGCGCCATCTCTCGCTCCACCAGGTGGACGTCTGGACGAGCCACGAGGCGCTGCTCCTCGACTACGAGCAGGCCCTGACCCGCCAGGACTCCACGACCGGGGAGTGGTACGACTGCTCGGCCCACATGCTCTGGATCGGCGAGCGCACCCGCCAGGTCGACGGCGCGCACGTCAAGTTCCTCGCGGGCGTGCGCAACCCGCTCGGCGTCAAGCTCGGCCCGACGACGACGGCGGAGGAGGCGCACGCGCTCTGCGAGGCGCTCAACCCGGAGCGGATCCCCGGCCGGCTCACGCTCGTCACGCGCATGGGCGCCGAGCGCGTCGGCGAGGCGCTGCCGCCGATCGTCCGCGCGATCCGCGACTCCGGCCATCCTGTCGTCTGGGTCTGCGACCCGATGCACGGCAACACCTACATGACCGCCGGCGGGCGCAAGACACGGGAGTTCGCCAACATCGTCGCCGAGATCGAGGGCTTCTTCGCGGTGCACCACGCCGAAGGGACCTGGCCCGGCGGCGTCCACCTCGAGATCACGGGCGACGACGTCACGGAATGCCTCGGCGGAGGCGACAACCTCTCCGAGTCCCAGCTCGACGACGCGTACACGACGCTCTGCGACCCGCGCCTGAACGCGCGCCAGTCGCTCGATCTGGCCTTCCACGTGGCCGAATTGATGCGCGCGCGCATCTGACCACCCGTTCCGAGTGTCCTGATCACTCTCACGGGGGACACGCATTCCCGGAACGCCGCCGACATAGAGACCATGCAACTGTTCAAGCGGCACACCGAGCCGGAGAAGGCTCAGGACACGACGACAGATTCACTGCGGCCGGGGACGATGTTCCCGTCGATGGATGTCTTCCTCGAGAAGCGGCCCGAGCGGCGCGAGTCGACTCAGGTCGAGTTCGGGATCATGTGGCGTGAGGGTGCGCGCAAGCGCCCCCGCTATCGCGTCGCATGGGTCGAGGAGACGGGCGAGCTGGTCGCAGAGGCGCTGTCCGAGTTCGAGCATCTCCGCACGATCGAGCTGCTCGGAACGGTGGTCAACCGGGAGACACTGGAGCTCGCGGTCAACGGATGGGAGAGGCTTCCCTACCCCGAGACGACGCTCGAGTGGGTTCGCACGCAGGTCAGCATGCGCACCCCCGGCGGCGGAATCGTCGACAGCGACGAGACTCGCGCCGAGACTGCTGCACCGAAGCTCGAGAGCATTCGACGCACTGCGTAGCGGCGGGTCCTTCCACTCGCCGTTACCAGCGTCGTCGTAGCCTGTTGCGGCGCGCGATCGGCTCGTAGAAGTAGTGGTACGACCCCTGGTCGCCACCGACGAGGATGTACGTCTCGTAGCAGTAGCGCCCCTCCTCGAGCTCGGTCGGCAGCCAGCGGGGCAGCTGGTCGATCGGCGTCCCGCCCAGCGTCACGATGACGCACTCGGCCGGCGGCGGATAGGTGCGCTGCAGGCGCTCGCCGTCGAGCGGCCCGCCCTCGAGCCTCAGTTCCGCCCAGCCTGTCCCCGTCGTCTCCATGCGTCCTCAACGCCTGTTCCCCCGCCGGGGTTACGGTGCCCCGCCGAGTCGCGCTAGCCTGAGCATATCGCGGGGAAAGTCGGGATCCTGCTCGTGCTCGCGCTGGGGGTCGGGGCAGTGCGCGGAGCGAGTGCCGCTCCGCCCTTGCCGCCGCTGCCGGCGATCTGGCCGCGCACCCTCCAGATCGGCCTCTCCGACGCGCCCGGCGGAGCTGCCGCGCTGCGCAGGAGCGCGCCCTTCGGCTTCCGCTACCAGTACCTCGCCGGCGGCGTGAACACCGGCTCCGGCTGGGCGACCTGGAACCCGAACGGCGCGTTCGTCACCTCCTACATCCAGGACTCCGTCGCGCGCAAGACGATCCCCGTCCTGACCTACTACATGCTGCTCCAGTCCAGGCCGGCGGGAGGAGGCGAGGCGCAGGCCGACCTCGCGAACGCGACCAACCTCGACACGATGAAGGCGTACTGGGCGGACGTGCGGCTGCTGTTCCAGCGGATCAGGGGCGCGACGACGAAGCCGGTCGTCGTCCACGTGGAGCCGGACTTCTGGGGCTTCGTCCAGCAGGCCGCGCGCGGCGACGACGCGAGCACGGTGCCGGCGGCGGTCGCCTCGACGGGCGTCCCGGAGCTGGCCGCGCTGCCGAACACGGCGGCCGGGTTCGCCCAGGCGTTCGTGAAGCTGCGTGACGTCCTGGCGCCGAACGTCCTCCTCGCCTACCACCTGAGCGGCTGGGGGACGAAGCACGACATCGTCTACGAGGATCCGCCGGATGCCACGGTGCGCGCCTACGCGACGCGGTCGGCTGCGTTCGAGCGCTCACTTCATGCTCACTTCGACGTGTCCTTCGAGGACTTCTCCGACCGGGACGCGGGCTTCTACGAGAAGCAGCAGGGGAACGCCAAGACCTGGTTCAAGCCGGCGGACTTCCACCGGCACCTGCTCTATGCGCAGACCTTCACGCGGGTGACGCGGCTGCGGATGGTGGCCTGGCAGATCCCGCTCGGCAACACGCTCATGCGGGCCGAGGACGACACGTGGGGCCACTACCAGGACAACCGCGTCGAGTGGCTGCTCGGGGCGCAGAGCCGCGCCCACCTCGCCGCGTACGTCCGCGCAGGCTTCGCCGGCTTCCTCTTCGGCGCCGGCGCCGGCGGCACGACGTGTGCCTGCGACGCCCGCAAGGACGGCGTCACGAACCCGGCGCCGATCGACGGGAACACGCGGATGTCGCTCTCCGCCGACGACGACGGCGGCTACTTCCGCGCGCAGGTGCGCGCCTACTACAGGCGGGGCACGGTCAAGCTTCCGCGCTGAGCGCGGCGTCCACGGTGTCGTGGACGCCGAAGTGCTTGTCGAGGCCGGAGATGCGCAGCGCCCGGCGGGTCTCCATCTGGGGACTGGCGAGCAGGACGCGGTCGTTCTCCCCCAGCCGGCGGCGCGCCTCGATGAGGACGCCGAGCGCGGTCGAGTCGATGAACTCGACGGCGCTGAGATCGACGACGAGCCGCTCCGGGCCGGCGGAGCACTCGGCCATGAGTGCTGTGCGGAGCGCCGGCGCGTTGTAGAGGTCGAGCTCGCCGGCCAGGCTGACGACGACAGCGCCCTCGCGCCGCTCGATGCCCGCTACGGGGTCGCGGTCTCCCTGGCCTGCGTCGCTCACTGGGCGATTAGACCATTTACGTACCCCGAGCGGTGAACTTCGCCCGGAGTCAGGACCACGATGTACCCTGCAGCGGTGATGGGGAGCCACCCGGGCGCATTTACCGAGCTGCGCGAGCGGCTTGCCGAGATCAGCGACCTCGCGGTCGTGTCCGAGCTCCTGGGCTGGGACCAGCAGACGATGATGCCGCCGCGCGGCTCCGAGGTGCGCGCCGAGCAGCTGGCGACCCTCGGGAAGATCCTCCACGAGAAGTCGATCGACGACGGCCTCGGTCGCCTGTACGAGCAGCTGCGCCCGTACGAGGAGTCGCTGGAGCCCGACAGCTTCGAGGCGAGCCTCATCCGCGTCGGCCGCCGCGACTGGGAGAAGGCGCGCCGCGTCCCGTCCGAGCTCGAGGAGGAGCTCGCGCGCACCTGCTCGATCTCCGAGCACGCCTGGGTCGACGCGCGCGCCCGCTCCGACTTCTACTCGTTCCTCCCGCACCTGGAGAAGGTCGTCGAGCTCAAGCGGCGCTACGTCGAGTGCTTCCCCGACGTCGAGGAGCCCTACGACGCGCTCCTGGACGACTTCGAGCCGGGGATGAAGACGGCCGAGGCGCGCGCTGCGCTCGAGGAGCTCAAGCGGGGCATCGTGCCGATCGTCGCCGGCGTGGCGGACAGCCCGGCGAGCGACTACCGCGAGCGCTTCCCCGGCGACTACCCGCTCGCGAGCCAGCACGAGCTCGTCGCTGAGATGCTGACGCCGCTCGGCTACGACCCCGAGGCGTGGCGCATCGACGAGACGGCGCATCCCTTCGCCTCGCGCGGGGGGACGCAGGACATCCGCCTGACCACGCGCTACCACCACGAGAACCTCTCCTCGATCTTCAGCTCGCTGCACGAGTGCGGGCACGGCATGTACGAGCACGGGGTCGACCCGGCGCTCGAGCGCACGCCGCTCGGCGGCGGCGTCTCGATGTCGCTGCACGAGTCGCAGTCCCGGATGATCGAGAACGTCGTCGGGCGCAGCCTGCCGTTCTGGACACACTGGTTCGGGCGCACGAAGGAGCTCTTCCCGGAGCCGCTGGCGGGCGTCGAGCTCGACTACTTCTACCGCGCCATCAACGAGGTGCGCCCGTCGCTGATCAGGATCGACGCCGACGAGGTGACCTACAACCTCCACATCATCCTGCGCTTCGAGCTGGAGCAGGACATCCTCGAGCGGCGCGTCGAGCTGCGCGACCTCCCGGAGATCTGGAACGAGCGGATGCGCTCCTACCTCGGGATCGAGGTGCCGGACGACGCGCGCGGCGTGCTCCAGGACGTGCACTGGTCGGGTGGGCTGTTCGGCTACTTCCCGACCTACGCGCTCGGCAACCTGGTCGCCGCGCAGCTCTGGGAGAAGCTCGAGAGCGACATCCCCGACGTCGACGACCAGATCGCGAGCGCCGAGTTCCGGCAGCTCACCGACTGGCTGCGCCAGCACGTGTGGAAGCACGGGCGCAAGTTCACCCCGGTCGAGACGATCGAGCGCGCCGTCGGCGGGTCGCTCGACGCGAAGCCGTACCTGCGCTACCTCGAGGCGAAGATCGCCGCGCTCAGCGCGGCGTAGCGCTCAGCTCCTGACGTTCCCGAGGCCCTGCTGCCGGTGCGATGCCGGAGAGGACAGTATTGGCATACGGACTCGGAGAGCAGCGTGCCGGCAGCAGGGCAAGCCGCACGCGGAGCCGGTCTCCGACCGGCGGGAGCGGGGTGGCGGTCGGGGGCGTCAGTCGCAGCGTTCGCCCTCGCAGCAGCCCAGCTTGAAGCGGCAGACAGGGCATTGCCACGTCTGATGGCGCCATTCCATCGGGGCGGAGCAGCGCAGGCAGCGCTCCGCCTGCGGGGTGAGGCGCGGCTCGGATCTCGTCGCTGGCACCTCGGAAACTGTAGGGAGCGTGCCGGATGGCGTCTTGAGGCCCCTAGCCCTTTGGGGTAGCGCTACCTACCCTTTCCGGGTCTGCCCGAACGGGCTCCGATTGGCAACACTGCGGGGACGCCGCGTGCTGTCCCCCCGACCGCGCGGCGATTTGCTTGAGATGACCCCCATCACGACGAGCCACGAACGACGGGTGGAGCGGGCGCGCGCGCTCCGCCGCAGGCTGCCGGCGGATCCTCTCCTGGTGGTGGCCACCTTGCTCGCCGTCGCGTGGCTCGGCGGGTTCGCGATGGCGACCGTGCTGACCGGGGCTTCGAGCCCCGCCGGCAAGCTCGTCGGCGACGGGTTGTACCTGCTTCCCGAGCTTCCGTTGCCCTTCCTGGCGCTGCTCGCGGCGCGGCGCCAGCAGGGTCGCCTGCGCCTCTTCTGGGCGCTGCTTGCCGGATTCGCGGTGCTCTGGGTCTCGGCGGACGCCGTCTGGGGCGTGCTCGACGTCGTGCGCGACACGGTGCCCGACGTCTCGGCGGCCGATCCGCTCTACATCGCCTCGTACGCGTTCGCGCTCGCCGCGATCGTCGTCGGCGTCCGCATCTCGTGGCCGCGGCTGATTCGCTCGCTCCTCGACGCAGCGGTCATCGGGGTCGCGCTCGGGGTCGGCGGCTGGCAGCTCCTCCTTGCCCCGCTCCTCCACGGAGCGCAGGCCGATCTGGGCCTCGCGGTCAGCCTCTCCTACCCGGTGCTCGACATCGTCACGGTCTTCCTGCTCCTGACGCTCGTGATCGCGGCCGAGACGGTCATCGCGCCGAGCGTGGCGCTCATCGTGGGGTCGTTCGCGGTCGTCTCGGTCGTGGACGGTCTCTACACCTACTTCGTGTCGATCCACGGGCGCGATCGCGTCGGCGCGCTGCTGAACATCGGCTGGGAGGCGCAGGCGCTGCTGTTCGGGCTCGGCTGCCTCATCGCGCTGCGTCACCAGACGGATACCACGCCGCGCCTGAGCGAGCCGCGGGACGTCGGCCTGCTCCCGCTGCTCGCCGGCGTGGTCGGCGTGTTCGTGACAGCGGGCTTCGAGTTGCGTCACAACAACGAGGTGGAGGCGATCGTCCTCGCCGCCTTCGCGTTCGGTGCGCTCGTTGCGCGTCTGATGCTGACCGCGCGCACCCAGCGGGAGCTCGCCCGTGAGCTCGAGCGCGCCCTCACCGAGCAGGAGCGGCTCGCGATCAGCGACGCGCTCACCGGCTTGCACAACAGGCGCTTCTTCGACCAGGCGCTCGAGCTCGAGGTCGCCCGCTCCGAGCGCGCCGACGCGAGCCTCGGTGTGCTCGTGCTCGACCTCGACCACTTCAAGTGGATCAACGACCGGTACGGCCACCAGGCCGGCGACGACGTCCTCGTCGAGATCGCGCGGCGCCTCGAGCCGGTCGTGCGCGGTGGCGACCTCATCGCGCGCTACGGCGGCGAGGAGTTCGTCGTGTTGCTTCCGGACACCCCGCCGGCGCTCGTCCGCGAGGTGGCGGAGCGCTGCCGGCGCGCGGTTAGCTCCCGGCCGTTCGTGACGCAGACGGGGCTCCAGCTCGCCGTCACCGTCTCGGTCGGCGGGGCGAACCAGCCGGAGCATGCGCGCGGGCTCGACGACCTCGTCCACGTCGCAGACAAGGCGCTCTACCGGGCGAAGGCGCTCGGTCGCGACCAGGTGCAGGTGGGCCTCGAGCACGAGATCGAGCTGGAGGTGCACAGCTCCAGCGCGCACGAGTTCCTGCAGCGCCTCGGCGACGAGATCGACCGCGCCCAGGGGCGCTCCGAGCTCAGCCGGACGATCTCCCGCTGGGCGGAGCTCGTCGCGCGGGAGATGGGCCTCGGCAGCGAGGCGCAGCGGCGCTGCTCGGTCGCTGCGCGCTTCCACGACATCGGCAAGATCGCGGTGCCCGCCTCGATCCTGCGCAAGCGTGCGCAGCTGACGTCCCAGGAGTGGGAGCTCGTCCGCGAGCACCCGGAGCACGGGGCGCGGCTGGTCGCGCTCGTGCCGGAGTTCCGGGACGTCGCGGCGCTGATCCGCGACCACCACGAGCGCCCCGACGGCTCCGGGTATCCCGCCGGCAAGTGTGCAAGCGAGATCTCCCAGGAGGCGGCGATCATCTCCGTGTGCGACGCCTGGGCGGCGATGCGGACGCCGCGCGCCTACCGGGCCGCGCACCCGCGGGAGTACGCGCGCGCGGAGCTTCTGCGCTGCCGCAGCAGCCAGTTCGACGCGGCAGTCGTCGATGCGTTCCTCGTGATCGAGGAGCAGCTGCGCGACTCCGACGAGGGCGGGCTACTCGCCGCCCTCGCCATCGAGAACCTCCAGCAGTCGTAGCGCCGCCGCCGCTCCCCAAGGGTCGTCTTCGTGCTTGAAGAAGGCGAAGACGGGGCGGCCGGCTGCGAGGTCGGCGCGGACGCCGCGGGCGATCTCCTGCAGCGCCGCTTCGTCGTAGGGCGGCTCGCGGAGGCGGTGGTAGCGGAAGGGCGCGCCGGGCGCGGCGCCGTTCACGCGCACGACGCCGCGCGCCGCCAGGAGCTCGTCCACCTCGGGCGCCGCCCACGAGTCGTGGCGGAACTCGACGGCGACGCGCAGATCCGGGTCGAACGAGTCCAGCAGCAGGCCGAGGAGCCCGTCGTCGCGCGGGCGGGTGGGCGGCAGCTGGAGGAGCAGCGGGCCGAGCTGCTCGCCGAGGATCCGGACGCGCTCGCAGAAGGTCGGCAGCAGCTCCACACGCCCGCCGTGGCTGATCCGCCGGGTCACCTTGACCGCGAAGCGGAAGTCGGGCGGCGTGGCGCCGGCCCAGATCCGCAGCTGCTCCTCGGAGGGGAGCTGGTAGAAGGTGGTGTTCAGCTCGACGGCGGGCAGCCGCTCCGCGTAGAGCCGGAGGAAGTCCGCCGGCTTCGCCTTCTCCGGGTAGAAGGCGCCGCGCCAGGTCGGGTAGGAGAACCCCGAGGTGCCGACCGATGCAGTCGCTATCGTCCGCCGGCCCATGGCGGAAGTGTTACCCGACCAGCAGATCGACGTCCTCGACCACGGCTTCGTCCGGCTCGACGCGGCGATGGCCGACGACCTCTCGGTCGTCAACGCGGCGCGCGTCTCGTTCGCGCGCCGCCGCACCGAGATGGACGACTCCGATCACGGGCTGATCCGCTTTCTCATGCGGGAAAGACATGGCACGCCTTTTGAGCACAACGCGTTCCGCTTCCACATCCGCACTCCGATCTTCGTGGCGCGGGAATGGTTTCGGCATCGCGTCGGTTGCCTGACGGGCGACACCGAGGTGACGTTCGTGAACTGCGACGGATCGACTGCCCCACACCTCCGCAAGACGATGGACGAGCTCTGGCGCATGTGGAACGAAGGGGAGCGGGACGGCCACGCGCCTCCTGCCGAGCTGCGGGAACGTGTACGGACGCTACGCGCGGAGGGTTTGAGCGAGCGATCCATCGCCCGCGCGGTCGGCCTTGGTCGGCGCGCC
>JAWVDX010000007.1:0-7734 GCA_033857015.1 Gaiellaceae bacterium | reverse complement strand
GACTGGATCAGCTCCGTCCAGTGGTAGATCGCGTCGAGCGCGTCCAGGTTCGGGACGCCGCGGGGGTCGCTGACCGAGACGAGCCGGTCGAACTCCCAGTAGTCCTTCACCGGCAGGTGGATGCCCTGCTCGTGGGCGAGGCTCCACATGATCTCCGGGGCGACGGAGCCACCGAGATGGGTGTGCAGCTCGGCCAGGCCGCCCTCGAACATCGCGCCACTCTAGTGGAGCGCACAAGGGTTAGGGTTTCCCGGGTGAAGGTCGGGATCGTCGTGCCGTACTCGTGGTCCTTCTGGGGCGGCGTCGTCGAGCACGCGGAGAACCAGGCGCTCGCGCTACGCGACATCGGAGTCGAGACGCGCACGCTCATCGGGAACGACCCTCCGGGCGGCTTCACGCGCGCGCTGCACCCGCGCAGCGGTCGCCACGGCGAGCCGCCGCCGGACGTGATCCCCGTCGGGCGCTCCGTGATCGTGCCGGCGAACGGGTCGCTCCCGAACATCGTCCTCTCGCCGGCGGCGATCCTGCGCGTGCGCCGGGCCCTCCGCGAGGAGCAGTTCGACGTCGTCCACGTCCACGAGCCGATGACTCCGGCGATCGCGACGGCGGCGCTCTGCTTCGCGCGCTGCCCGATCGTGACCACCTCGCACGCGAACGGCGACCTCAACTGGATGCGGCCCGCCAGGGCTGCGTGGGGCTTCTTGCAGGATCGTGTCGATGCGCGGATCGCCGTCTCGGAGTACGCGCGCGACTCGGCGGCGCGCTGGCTTCCGGGTGACTACGAGATCATCCCGAACGGCGTGCAGATCCCTCCCGAGAGCCCTCTCGGCGAGCGCGACGACACCATCGTCTTCATCGGACGCCAGGAGCCGCGCAAGGGGATGAGCGTCCTGCTCGCCGCCTGGCCGGACGTCCACCGCTGCACCGGCGCGCGGCTGCGCCTGGTCGGCGCGGATCCCCTCGCCGTGCGCCTGCTCATCCAGCGCAAACGCTTCTCGGAGGAGGGAGTCGACATCCTCGGCATCGTCGACGACGCGACGCTCACGCACGAGCTGCAGCGCGCGAAGGCGCTCGCCGCGCCCTCGATCGGCGGGGAGAGCTTCGGCATGGTGCTGACCCGCGCGTTCGCGTGCGCGACGCCCGTGGTCGCCTCCGACATCCCCGGCTACCGGGACGTGATGCGCGAGGACACGGGGCTGCTCGTCCCGCCGGGCGACCCGGCGGCGCTCGCGGACGCGCTCGTGGCGCTCCTCTCCGACGAGGCGCGCCGGCAGCAGCGCGGCGCGGCGGCGCGGCGGCTCGCGCGGGAGCAGTACGCCTGGACGGACGTGGCACGCCGGCTCCTCGACGTGTACGAACGGGTCGCCGGGCGCGTGCCGGTCGGCGCATGAGATTGCGGCTCTCGCCGAAGGTCATCCTGCGGATCGCCCTCGTCGTCGCCGGAGCGGCGCTCTTCGGCTGGCTGCTCTGGAGCCATCTCCCGAACATGAGCTCCCTCGGGAGCTCGTTTGCGCGGGTGCGCTGGGAGTTCGTCGCCCTTGCGATCGTCTGGAACCTGCTGTCGGTCCTCGCCCGGGCGCTGGCGTGGCGCACCGTCATCGAGCAAGCCATGCCTCCGCCGCGGCCCGGCTACCGGGACGTCTTCGCGGCGTTCTGCGTCGGCCTGTTCGCGAACGCCGTCCTTCCGGGGCGGATCGGCGAGCTGGCCCGCGTCGCGGTGTTGCGCCGGCGCTTCACGGGCGCGCCCGGGACGGGAGCCACGCTCGTGAGCACCGTCTTCGCGCACCGGATGTTCGACCTTCCCGCCACGCTCGCCCTGGTCATCTACGTCTTCGTCGCGGCGAAGATCCCGGGCTGGGCGAACACGAGCATCGAGCTCTTCGTCGCCCTCGGGCTCGTGCTCCTGCTCGTCGCGCTCGTCGCGGCGCGGCGACGCGACAACGCGAGCCTCGCCGGGCTCGGGCCCGTGCGGCGCGTGCTGCGGATGGCCCGCTTCGGCCTCGCGGTCATGCACGAGCCGGTGGCCGCCGCGGGCGCGCTGCTGGGCCAGTTCACGGGCTGGCTCTGTCAGCTTGCTGCGGTGTACACGGCGATGCGCGCGTTCGACATCCATGCTCCGCTCGCGGCAGCCGCGCTCGTCCTGCTGCTCATGAACGTCGCCACGGTGTTCCCGCTCTGGCCCGGCAACTTCGGGCTCGTGCAGGCGGCGATCGCGGCGCCCCTCGTCTCGTACGGGGTCGTGTACGCGCACGGGATCGCGTTCGGCGTGGGCCTGCAGGCGATCGAGGCATCCGTCGGCGTCGGGCTCGGCCTCCTGTTCCTCGCCCACGAGGGGTTCTCGTACAACTCCCTCAAGCAGATACCGCAGATGACGGAGGAAGAGGGCCGTTAGCCCGACGATCGGGGAGCTCGTCGCGCGCCGCGTCCAGGAGATCGGCGCCGTTCCGTTCGTCGTGCGCGACGTCTTCGGCTCTGCCGACGCAGTCGCGGCGGCGCTCGAGGCGTTCTGCCGCGACACGCTCGGCGCCGGCGTCGCGCAGGCGGAGTTCTTCGACGCGAGCGTCGGCAGCGTCCACGGGCTCACGCTCGAGGACGGGCGCCGCGTCGTCGTGAAGGCGCACGCGCCGGGAGCGTCGGTGCGGTTCCTGCGGGCGATGCAGGAGGTGCAGCGCCACCTCGCGACGGGCGGGTACCCGTGTCCGGAGCCGCTCGTTCCGCCAACTGTGCTCGGAGCGGGCGTCGCGGTCGCCGAGACCTTGATCGACCGCGGCACTGCGCCGAACGGGCACGACCCGGCGGTGCGCCGCGCGCTCGCCGCGGGGCTGTGCGACATCGTCCAGCGCTGCCGCCCGCTCGTGGCGCTGGAGGGTCTCGACGAGCACGCGATGACCGTCCCGCCGGGGGCTCTGTGGCCGACACCGCACGACCGCCGCTTCGACTTCGAGGGAACGAGCTCCGGCGCCGAGTGGATCGACCGGCTTGCCGCCGAAGCCTGCCGCATCCGCGACGCGGCGTCTGCGGAGCTCGTCGTCGCGCACTCCGACTGGCGCGTCCAGCACGTGCGCATGCTCGACGAGAAGCTCACAGCGGTCTACGACTGGGACAGCATCATGCTCATGACCGAGCCGCAGGCGGTCGGCTCCGGCGCGCACGCCTTCACGATGAACTGGGAGACGGGCGACCTCGTCTCGCCGTCGCTCGAGGAGATGCGCGCCTTCGTCGCCGAGTACGAGGAGGCGCGCGGCCGCGACTTCTCCCCGGTGGAGCGCCGCGCCGCGTTTGGCTCGCTCGTCTACTCGCTGGCCTACACGGCCCGCTGCCAGCACTCGGACGCGCTCACCGACTTCGGACAGCAGCCGGCGCAGCCGGGGCGAGCCGTGCCGAGTGGCGGCGCGCACGCCATGCTCGCGACCCACGGCGACGAGCTGCTGCGCGGTTAGGTCGGCGGACGCTGCGCCGCGACGCGCTCGGCCAGCTCCTCGACCTTGCCCTGCGCGGCGTCGAGGCGTTCCAGGCAGAAGCGGTACAGCTGCTCGCCGCGCTCCCAGAGGGCGATCGCCTCGTCCAGCGAGGCCTCGCCGCGCTCGAGACGGTCGACGATCGTGGCGAGCTCCTTCTCCGCCCCCTCGAAGCTCTGCTCCTGATTCTCCGGGGCGCTCACGGGCGCAGCTCCTCGACGCGGGCGCCGAACGCGCCTTCGGCGAGGCGCACGTCCACGAGCTCGCCGGGCTCGAGCGCCGCGACCGTGCGGGCGACGTGGCCGCCGGTGCGGACGATGGCGTAGCCGCGCTCGAGCGTCGCCTGCGGCGAGAGCGCCCGCAGCCGGCCGGCTGCGGCTTGGAGTGCGGCGCGGCGACGCTCCACGAGCAGGAGCGGAGCCTGGCGGAGGCGCTCGCGCCGCGCCGAGAGCGGCTCGCGGCGCCGCTCGAGCAGGCGCGCCAGGCCAGAGTCGAGGACGGCACGGCGCCCGGCGAGCAGCTCGCGGCGGCGCGCCAGCATCCGCGCGAGGCCGGAGTCGAGGACGGCGCGGCTGCGCGCCAGCTCCGCCAGCAGGCTCGCGAGCTCCGGGACGACGAGGCGGCCGGCGACACTCGGCGTCGAGGCGCGCACGTCGGCGGCCAGATCGCAGCGCGGCGTGTCCTGCTCGTGCCCGACCGCAGAGACGACCGGCACCGCACACGCAGCGATCGCACGCACGACAGACTCGTCGCTGAACGGGAGCAGATCCTCGAAGCTGCCGCCGCCGCGCGCGAGGATGACGACGTCGACGTCCGGCTCGGCGCAGAGCGCGCGCAGCGCAGCGCAGATCCCCGCGGCGGCGCGCGGGCCCTGGACGAGCGTCTCGGCGATGACGATCCGCGCCGCTGGGAAGCGCCCCGTGATCGCCGTCACGACGTCGCGCTTGGCCGCGGCGTCGTTCCCCGTCACGAGACCGATCGTGCGTGGCAGGCGCGGCAGCCGGCGTTTGCGCGCCTCGTCGAAGAGCCCTTCCGCGGCGAGCTTCTTCTTTAGGCGCTCCAGCGCGGCGAGGTGCGCGCCGAGGCCGAAGCGCTCGACCGTCAGCGCCCGCAGCCGGAAATCGCCCTTCGCCTCGAAGAAGGAGGGGCGCCCGTAGACGTGCACGCGCTCGCCGTCGGCGAGCTCCAGCTGGAGCGCGTCGAACTGGCCGCGCGGCATCGTGACGGGCAGGCAGGCGCCGTCCTCCGGATCTTTGAGCGTGAAGAAGACGCTCTGCCACGCCGCCTGGCGGCGTAGCTCCGT
Source organism: Gaiellaceae bacterium (assembly GCA_033857015.1). GTDB lineage: Bacteria > Actinomycetota > Thermoleophilia > Gaiellales > Gaiellaceae > JAWVDX01. The sequence goes on along the minus strand of JAWVDX010000007.1, from coordinate 2,973 downwards.
GACCTCGCCCTCGACCCAGACGGTCGGCAGCTTCCCGAGCCAGCTCGCGACGCCGCGATTGAAGGAGGCGACCGCGAACACCTTTCGATCGCCGTACTGGAGGGACTCGACCTTCACCGCGTCAGCTTAGAGGGGCCGTCGGCGCCGTCGCGGGACCGGTACGAAGTTGGGGCTGATCCTTGCGCGTCCGATGCCGATGATGAAGTACGCAGAAGGAGTTAACGGATCCGTAACCAAACTTGCTGGATCAGGGTTCGTCATATGAAAGACAGGACGTAGAGCGGGAGATGAACGAGATGGCCGAGATCATGGAGCGCGAGACGGAGCGGACGAAGGTCGAGGGCTGGCGTCTGCACGTGCTCATCGAAGCCGGCTATCCGCTCGGGCTCGCAGAGCGGCTCGCGCACAGCGAAGTCGACCTCCACCGCGCCGTCGATCTCGTCCAGCGCGGCTGCCGGCACGAGACCGCCGCCGAGATCCTTCTCTAGCGGCGTAGATCACTGACCCGCAAATCACGCCGGCCGGGGCCGCCCCAGACACGGCGCAGGGAAGCACGATCCCTCTCAGGCCGTAGCGCCGCTACGACCTGAGAGTGCTCCCGCTCCCCTGCTTGGTCTGGAGCGGCCCCGACTCGACGCGCTTTACCGGTCAGTCATCGGGCTCGTCGGGGATGCGGATGTGTCGCGGGCGTCCTCGCGGGCGCGCCGCTCCAGCGTGTCGAGCGCGGCATCTCGCTGCCGCTCGATCGCGCCGATCGCATCGTCGGCGCGCTGCTCGATCTTCTGCGCCGCGGCGTCCGTCGACTTCGTCACCTGGTCGGTGAGCAGCCCGTGCGCCTGGCGGATGAACCCGTCGACTGCACGCTCGAGCTCGCGGCCGAGCCGGCGGGCAGCCTCCTCGCGGGCCGACTTGATCGCCGCGTCGAACTGAGCCGCCGACGCCTCGGAAACGCTGGTCGCGGTGCGCTCGACGATGCGCTTCAGCTGATCGAGCTGCCGGCGCTCGATCTCGCCGAGCCCTGCCTGGATGCGGCGTAGCGCCTCGGTCTCCTCACGCTCGATCTGCTCCTGGAGGCCCCGCTCACGGACCCGGAGGCGCTCGCCGACCTCGTGGATCGCGCGCCTCCGTTCGGCCGCGTGCGTCTCGAGCTCGGCGCGTGCCTGCTCCACCGTCTGGTTGGTCAGCTTCTCGAGCTCGACGCGCAGCTGCGCGACCTGTGCGCGCTGCTCCTCGCTCGCCGCCTCGAGGCGCTCGGCATCGGTGGTGAGGCGGGTCTCCGCGTGGGCGACGAGGTCGCGCTGGCGGGTGGCGAGGCGCTCGATCTCCTCGGCGAGGCGCGCCTCGCCGCGCGCGAGGTCGCCGACCCACGCGGCGATCCGCTGCTCCACGCGGCGCTCGACGCCGATGAGCGACTCGCTGAGGCGGCGGCTCGCCTCCTGCTCGCGCTCGGAGACGGCGTGGCGCCGTTGCTCGGCGATGCGCCGCTCCTCCTCGGCCAGGCGGGAGATGGACTCGGAGCGGGCGAGGACCAGCGCCTGCTCGAGCTCGGTGGTGCGCAGGCGCAGCTCCTGGTCGACCGCGGCGCGCACCGCGGCGCCGACGCGCTGGGTCTCCGCGTCGAGCGCGAGCGCGCGGTTGAGCGCCCGCGCCACCGCGAGCGAGGCGACGGCGACGAGGAGGCAGGCGGTCGTCCCGGTCGCGGCGATGCCGGCGGAGACGCTCGGGCGGGTCGCGAACGCCGTCCAGGAGCCGACGCTCGCGACGCCGATCGCCACGGCGACGGCGAGGCGCGCCGTGCGCGAGCCGAGACGCAGCAGCGCCGCAGCCAGCGCGAGCGCCGAGGCGAGCACAGAGGCTGCGAAGACGATCTGGAGCCAGCCGAGCATCGGTCCATCGTAGGCGACCCGCAGGGCGCGGCGAGCCGCCCTCGTATGCTTGGCACGTGTCCCTTGCGGAGGATCTCGACGGCGTCGCGGCGAGCGCCGAGGCGCATGCGCGCCCCGGTGAGCGCCTCGCCGGCGTGATCCCCGCGGAGCCGGACGAGGGTCTCCGCGTCTACCTCTGCTCCTTCGAGGATGCGGCGGGGGAGCGCAGCTGGCTCGCCCTCGACGCCGCGGGCGCGCCGATTCTCGAGCGCTCGGTCGTGCGGGCAGCGATCTCGATCGCCGCCCTTTGCGAGCTCGCGGAGGAGACCGCCGGCGGCGGGCAGCTCGACGAGCTCCGCCAGCAGCTCGTGGCGCTCCGCATCACCGAGAACCCGCCCGGCCTCGACGAGGCGGAGGTCGCGCTCGGTGCGCTCGAGGCGACGATCGCGCAGCCGCCACGGCTCGCGAGCGCCGCTTACCTCGATGCGGTGGGGGCCGCCACGCGCGACCTCGAGCGCACACTCGGCGAGCCCGGCACCTCGCCCTTCGCCGCCGCGATGCAGCAGGCGATCGGCGCGGTCGACGAGCTCGTCGCGGAGGTGGAGCGCAGCTACAAGCTGCCGCTTACGTAGCGGAGTTGCGTCGCGCGAGCAGCACGCCGGCGATGGCGACGCAGAGCGCGATCAGGGCGACGAGGAACGGGAAGCCAGTCCTCGGCGCCGCGACAGCCTTCTCGGCGAAGTAGATGCCGGACACGAGGACGAGGACGCCTCCGATCACGCCGTACGAGCTCCGCGCGATCCCGATCGCGAGCAGGACGCCGAGGATGCCGAGGGCAAGCGCGGTGCCGGCGACGGCATCAGGGTTGTACCTGGCGACGAGCACGACCAGCCCTTCCATCACGCTCAGCCCTGCGCCGACGTGCGGCCAGAGCGCCTCGCGGCGCCAGCCCCAGCGATCGAGCAGCAACCCGAAGCCGAGGAGAACCGCGGCAACCACGAACGCAGCGGCGGCGCTGCGGCCCGGGCCCACGTCCGTGAGCATTCCGTTGACGTCCTGCGCGCTCGCGTCGGCACCCCGCGCGGCGATGTCCTGTCCGAGGAACCAG
>JAWVDX010000006.1:0-4307 GCA_033857015.1 Gaiellaceae bacterium | reverse complement strand
GTAGCACTTCCTGTCGGCCGCCGCCATGTCGGCGGCCTTCGCGCGGCTTGAGTCGGCGGGGAGACCGGGTTCCCGCGAACTGTTCCGATTTCGGTGCACTTTGATGCGGCTTTCAGGGATACCCTTGGTGATGCGCCCCGCCCCGTGAATGGGTGGGTGTGGGGCTAGGGACGGTCGGGCTACGGAGCCGATGCGACGCGCGTCAAGCGAAGCCGACGAGCTCCCGCAGTGCAGCGACCTCGTCGCGCGTCAGCTCCCGCCACTCGCCCGGCGCCAGCCCCGTGAGCTCGAGACCCGCATAGCGCGGACGCCGCAGCCGCACGACCGGGAAGCCGACTGCCGCGCACATCCGCTTCACCTGACGGTTGCGACCCTCGTGGAGGATCAGCTCGATGCGTCGCCGACCGAGGACGCGCACCTGCGCGGGCGCTGTCAGCCCGTCCTCGAGCTCGACGCCTTCCGCGAGCAGGCGCAGCGCCTCAGCGTCCGGCTCGCCCTCGAGCTCGGCCTCGTACACCTTCTCGACCTCGTAGCGGGGATGCGCGAGCCGGTGCGCGAGCTGCCCGTCGTTCGTCAGGAGCAGCGCGCCCGTCGTGTCCACGTCGAGCCGCCCGACCGGGACGACCCGCCCTTCCCGGGCGACGAGATCGACGACGGTGCGCCGCCCCTCCGGGTCGCTCGCCGTGGTCACGGCGCCCGCAGGCTTGTGGAGCAGGACGTACGCGAGCGCCTGCCGCGCGACCTCCTTCCCGTCGACCATCACGATGTCATGCGCCCCGACGACGGTGTTCAGCCGCCCGAGCTCCCCGTTGACGGCGACGCGCCCGGCCTTGACCAGCTCGTCGGCGCGGCGGCGCGAAGCGACGCCCGCCCTGGCGAGGAACGCATTCAGACGCATGCAGCAGGAGTATCAGTCCAGCGACGGAGCCGGGAGCGGCCCGGTCAGCATCCGCGCGACCGTCTGCAGCAGCTCCGCGACCGTGAACGGCTTCTGGATGAACGTGCGCCCCGCCTCGAGCAGCCTCCGCTCGGGGATCGTGCCGCGCGTGTAGCCCGACATGAACACGACAGGCAACTCGGGGCGGAGCTGCGCGACCCGCTCGGCGAGCTCGGCACCGTTCAGCTGCGGCATCACCACGTCGGTGAGCAGCAGGTCGAACTCCCGCGTCGGATCCTCGAACAGGCGCAGCGCCTCCAGCCCGTCGTTCGCGACGGTCACCTCGTGCCCGCGCCGCTCGAGCGCCACGCGGACGAGGTTGCGCACGACCTCCTCGTCCTCGACCACGAGGATCCGCGCCAGCGGGCCTTCTTCGAGCTCCTCCGGCGACGGCGCGGGCTCGACTTCGTCGTTCGCGACGGCCTCGGGAAGCAGGACGACGAAGGTCGAGCCTTCGCCGAGCTTGCTCGCCACCTGCACGGCGCCTCCGCTCTGCGTGACGATCCCGTACACGGTGGCGAGACCGAGGCCCGTCCCCTGGCCCGGCTGCTTCGTCGTGAAGAACGGCTCGAAGATGCGCTCCGCGATCGCCTCGTCCATCCCGACGCCGCTGTCCTGCACCGAGATCATGGCGTACTGCCCCGGAGGAAGCCGATCCGTGTTCTCGGCGGCGAGCTGGACGGTGCCGGTCGCGATGACGATCCGGCCGCCCTCGGCGGGGATCGAGTCGCGCGCGTTCACGACGAGGTTCGTCAGCACCTGCTCCAGCTGGCTGCGGTCGCTGCGCACCCAGCCCGCGCGGCGCGAGAGCGCCAGCTCGAGCTCGATCTGCTCGCCGATGATGCGGCGCAGCAGCGTGCCCATCTCCGCGACGACCGCATTCGGGTCGAGCACCTGCCGGTCGACGACCTGGCGGCGGCTGAAGGCGAGCAGCTGCGTGGTCAGCGCCGTCGCGCGCTGAGAGGCCTTGAGGATCTCCTCGACGGCGCGGCGCTCCTCGGATCCTTCCGCCATGAGGGCCAGGGCGAAGTCGGAGTAGCCGACCATCGCGGTCAGCAGGTTGTTGAAATCGTGGGCGATGCCGCCGGCCAGACGGCCCAGCGCCTCCATCTTCTGGGCGTGGGCGAGCCGCTCCTCGAGCTCGATCCGCTCGGTGATGTCACGCGCCGTCGCCTGCATCCCGACCGTTTTGCCGTCCTCCTCGATCAGCCGGCTCGACACCTCGAGGACGCGCTTCGCGCCGCCCCGCACACGCAGCTCCATCGTGTAGGCGCCCGGGTCGGGCTCGCCGTCGTCGTCGACACGGTCGCGGGCGCGAGTCAGCTCGCCCTTGGAGAGGAAGCGCTGCACGTCCTGGCCGATGACTTCCTCCGCGGGGAACCCGACCGCCTCGAGGAAGGCACGGTTCGCCGAGGTGATCCGCCACTCCGGGTCGGTCACGACGATCAGCTCGCCGGCGTTCTCGAAGAGGTCGCGGTAGCGCCGCTCGCTCGAGCGCAGCGCCTCCTCGAGCGCCTGCTGCCCCGTGACGTCACGGCCGATGGTCAGGATCATGCGCGGGTCGCCGGACTCGTCACGGATCAGGCTGGAGGTCGACTCGATCATGCGTGAGCTCCCGTCACGATGCAGCGCGCGCCCCGTCCAGGAGACGGTGGTTCCCTGGAGCACGGCCATGTTCGCGGGCAGCGCGCTGGCAGCGTCTTCCGGGTGGAGGATCTGGAACGCATCGGTCCCCAGCAGACTCGCCGGCGTGTGACCCAGCACCGTCTCGTAGCTCGGCGACACGAAGAGGACGCGGCCGTCCAGGCCGACGAGCGTGATCAGCTCGACCGCGTTCTGGATGACTGCGCGGTGGATCTCCTGCTCCTCGTGCGAGCCGGTCACGTCCCGGACGTAGACGACGTGGTGGCCGGCCGTCAGGCTCGCGTGTGCGACGTACTCGATCTCGGGGCCTAGCGGCCCGGGGAGGCGGAAGACGCCCTCGGCGGTGCGCTCGGCGAGGAACTCCGCCCAGGCTGCGGCGACCGCCGGGCGGAGGTAGTCGGGTGCGAGCTCGATGATCGTCGCGCCCGGAAGCTCTTCAGCTGGCCGTCCGAGCAGCATGCCGATCGCCGGGTTCGCCGCCACGACGCGGCCGTCGTCGTCCAGCACGAGGAGGCCGTCGCGCGTGTTCTCGAACACTGCAGTCAGCAGCGCGACGTCCACGGGTGGATTATCGGCAGAAGAGCGGTCGGCTACAACGGGGCGGGCGGATCCGCCTGCGTCTCGCGCCGTTGCCAGTCCGAGAACGAGGCCAGATACGTGGCCAGCAGGGCGAATCCCGTGAGCATCTCGATCATCGTGGCGCTCCGCGCGCCCCGTGAGTGGGCGAAGATGTCGCCCGGAGGCGACACGAACGCCGTGCTGACCGCGTAGTAGAAGAAGTCGGCGAAGCGTGGCGACGGGTCGAGCCCGGCGAACGCCTCGTGCGGATGGATCGCCCACAGCGACAGGTAGACGAACGTCCAGACGAGGAAGAAGGCGAGGCCGAGCAGCGGCAGGCCGACACGGCGCACCTCGAGCAGGATCCCGTCGGCGAGGCGCTGCGAGCGGTCGTGGAACGGCAGGCGCGCCATGACGCGCCGGGCGCCGCCGACAAAGAAGGCGAGGGCGGTCAGCGTGCCCGCGGCACCGGCGAGCACGACGAGCCCCGCGCCGTGCGGCGAGAGGCGGGCGCGCACCATGCCGACCGCGACGATGAAGGCGCAGAGCACGAGCAGCCGCAGCGCGCCCTGGCTCAGCCAGCGCGGCTGGACGAGCGCGACGCGCGAGGCCGGCGTCACGCCCCGCGCAGCTCCGCGACGGCGTGGAGCCGCTCGCGGATCGCTTCGGTCTCGTCCCCGAGGTCGTCGAGCCGGGGCAGCGCCGAGAGGCTCTCCAGGCCGAAGACGCGCTCGAAGAGGGTCGAGACGCGGTAGCGGATCGCTCCGCCGATCCCGTCGTCGCGCCCCGCCTCGGCGATCAGCCCGCGCTCGAGCAGGCCCGCGACCGCGGAGTCGGCGGCGACGCCGCGGATCCGGGCGATCTCCGGGCGGCTGCACGGCCCCAGGTAGGCGATCACCGCGAGCGTCTCGAGCGCAGCCTGCGAGAGACCGCGCTGCACCGGCCGCTCGAAGAGCCGCGCGCACGCCTCCGTGGCGGCTCGCGAGGCGCGGAACGCGTAGCCGCCGGCGACCTTCTCCAGCACGATGCCGCTGCGCCCCTCGGTGTAGCGCTCCGCGAGGAGGCCGAGCGCTGTCTCGACGCGCTCCGGATCGTCGGCGGCCGCCTGCGCGAGCTCCTCCACCGGGAGGGGCGCTGAGGCGACGACGAGCAGCGCCTCGAGCGTGCG
>JAWVDX010000005.1:0-5884 GCA_033857015.1 Gaiellaceae bacterium | reverse complement strand
AGTCCCGCTGATCCGGATGACGAGCGCTCCACGCACCCGGACCCGCCCTCCCCCGGCGGGCGCGAGCGCGCCGTTCTGCAGCACGGCGGGCCTCAGCGTGTCCGGGAGTGTGAGGCGGTCGAGCGGCTTGAGGTCGATCCTGAACCCGGTCGGGCTGGCTGCCGGGCCCTCGATCGTCAGGTCGACGTCGATCTCCGGCCCCCCTGGATCGAGCGCGAGGTCGGCGAACCCGAAGAGCTTCGTCGCAACGCTGACGACGACCTTGTCGCTGAAGGACGGCGTCGTCGGTGTTCCCACCAGGGCCAGCGAATCGAGGAGCGTGCCTACATCAGGCGGCACGACGACACGATCGGCCGCCTTCCGCTCGTCGATGGCCTGCCGAAGCGTCGCTCCAGCCATCGTCCCCCTCTCCTCCGTCTTCCGACGACGACCGGACTATAACGGGCGGAGCCCGCAAATCCCCGCGGGTTTTCGCCTCGTGGATCAGCGTCTCGCAACGATCGCTTGACGAAAGGCGACCGGACGACGTGGGATGGAACGCCAGAATGCTTGACGGACGCAACGGCAGCATGTAACTCCTTGGTCGGCTATGACCGAGCTGCCGACCGGAACCGTCACCTTCCTCTTCACGGACATCGAGGGCTCCACGCAGCTGCTCAAGACCCTCGGCAAGGCGTACGGAACAGTCCTCGCGGATCACCGGACGATCCTGCGCAAGGCGGTGCACGACCACGGAGGCGACGAGGTCGACCGGCAGGGCGACTCGTTTCTCTTCGCATTCCGCCGCGCGGACGAGGCCGCGACCGCGGCGGTCGACGGCCAGCACGCGCTCGCCGCGCACGCGTGGGCGGACGGCAGCCGCCTGCAGGTGCGCATGGGAGTCCACACGGCGGAGCCGACGCTGGCCGAGGACGGGTACTACGGGCTCGGCGTGCACCGTGCCGCGCGGATCATGGCGGCGGCGCACGGAGGCCAGGTGCTCGTCTCGCTGGCGACGGCGTCCGTCCTCGGGGACGCGGAGCTCGCCGGCGCCACGCTCCGCGACCTCGGCGAGCACTGGCTCAAGGATCTCGATCGACCGGAGCACATCTACCAGCTCGACGTGGCGGGCCTGGAGTCGGCGTTTCCGCCGCTGCGCGCGAGAGCGCGGCCCCGCACGCAACCCGCGGCCGCGGACGCGGCGGAGACGCTGCTCGAGCGCTCCGCTGCTCTGACGACGCTCGCCGACTCGCTCGCCGCGGTCGCCGGCGCCGGACAGGGCCAGCTCGTGCTCGTCTCCGGCGAGGCGGGGGTCGGCAAGACGGCGCTGCTGCGGCGCTTCTGCGAGGAGCAGCGCGGCTCGGCGCGGGTCCTCTGGGGCTCCTGCGACGCGCTCTTCACGCCGCGACCGCTCGGGCCGCTCCTCGACGTCGCGGAGATCGCGGGCGGCGAGCTTGCGACGGTCGTCGAGGACGGCGGGACGCCGCACGCGGTCGCAGGGGCACTCATGCGCGAGCTCGGGGCGCGGACGACGACGATCCTCGTCCTCGACGACGTGCAGTGGGCCGACGAGGCGACCCTCGACGTCGTCGGGCTGCTCGGCCGCCGGGTCGAGGCGCTGCCGGCGCTCGTGCTCCTCAGCTACCGCGACGACGAGGTCGATCGCACGCATCCTCTCCGCATGGTGCTCGGCGCGCTCGCCACCGGGACTGCGGTGAGCCGGCTCGAGATCGCGCCGCTCTCACGGGGCGCGGTCGCGCAGCTCGCCGAGCCGCACGGCGTGGATGCCGACGACCTCTTCGCGAAGACGGCCGGGAACCCGTTCTTCGCCACCGAGGCGCTCGCCGCCGGCGAGGCCGAGCTCCCGCACACGGTCCGGGACGCCGTCCTCGCCCGCGCGGCTCGCTTGACGCCGGCTGCGGCGGCGCTCCTGGACGCGATCGCGATCGCGCCGCCGCAGGTCGAGCTCTGGCTGCTCGAGGCGCTGGACGCGGAGGCGGTCGACGCGCTCGACGAGTGCCTGGCGTCGGGCGTGCTCACGCATGCGCCGGACGGCATCGCGTTCCGGCACGAGCTTGCCCGCCGGGCCATCGAGGACTCGCTGCCCCGCAGCCGGCGGCTGGCGCTGCACCGGACGATCCTGGCCGCGCTGACCGACCCGCCGGGCGGCTCACCGGATCTGGAGCGGCTCGCCCACCATGCCGACGCTGCCGGCGACGCCGAGGCAGTGCTGCGCTTCGCGCCGGCGGCAGCCGCACGCGCCGCCGCGCTTGGAGCCCATCGCGAGGCTGCGGATCAGTACGCGCGCGCGCTCCGCTTCGCAACGAGCCTCGCTCCGGCCGAGCGAGCCGAGCTGCTCGAGAGCTACTCCAACGAGTGCTATCTCACCGACCAGTCCGACGAGGCGATCGACGCGCTGAAGAAGGCGATCGAGTGCCGGCGAGAGCTCGGCGACGCCCGCAGGGAAGGCGACTCGCGCCGCAGGCTCGCGAACATCCTCTGGTGCCCGGGCCGGACGACGGAGGCGGGCGAGTCGGCCGGGAAGGCGCTCACTGTGCTCGAGCAGCTTCCGCCCGGCCGTGAGCTCGCGCGGCTGTACGCGACGATGGCGCAGCTCCGGAAAGACGACGACGACGCGGCCGGGGCGCTTGCCTGGGGCACGCGGGCCGTCGAGCTCGCCGAGCGGCTCGACGAGCCGGAGACGCTGATACACGCGCTGAACACGATGGGCACGACGGAGCTGCTCTTCGGAGATCCCGCCGGGCTCGAAAAGCTCGAACGCAGCCTCGAGCTGGCGCTGCGGTCAGACGCAGTGGAGCACGTCGCCCGCGGGTACACACACCTCGTCTGGGCCGGGGCGCGGCTGCGCCGCTACGAGCTTGTCGACCGCTACCTCGACCCGGGGCTCGCGTACACCGCCGAGCGCGGGATCGACGTCTACCGCTTCTACCTGCTCTCGTTTCGGGCGCGCACCGAGCTCGACCGCGGACTCTGGGACGAGGCGGTCGACTCGGCGCGCCTCGTCTTCCAGAAGCGCGTCATCTCGACGTTTCCGCGCATCCTCGCGTCCGGCGTGCTCGGCCTCGTCGCGGCGCGGCGCGGCGAGCCGGGCGCCGAGGTTGTGCTGGAGCAGGCCCGCGCTCTTGCGGAGCCGACGGGCGAGCTGCCGCGGATTGCCCCCGTCGCAGCGGCGCGCGCCGAGGTCGCCTGGCTCACCGGCGAGGGCGAGCGCGTCATGGACGAGGTGACGAAGGACGCCTACGAGCTGGCGCTGCGCCAGGGCGCCTCGTGGCCGCTCGGGGAGCTCGCATTCTGGCGCTGGCGGGCGGGCCTCCAGGACGAGGCGCCGGCAGGCGCAGCCGAGCCCTACGCGCTCCAGATCGCCGGGGACTGGGCGCGCGCGGCGGAGCTCTGGACGGAGCTCGGCTGCCCCTACGAAGCCGCGCTCGCGCTCGCGGACGCCGACGACGAGCCCACGCTCCGGCGCGCGCTGGACGAGCTCGAGCGACTCGGCGCGCAGCCGGCCGCCGCGATCGTCGCCGCGCGCCTGGAGAGCGTCGCCGCCTCTCCAACCAAGACGGCCTAGAACGCGAAAGCCCCGCGGCAGCAGGGCTTTCGAGAGCGGACAGGATCTTGGCAGAGTCCCCTGGCCGCGGCGGCGAGTCTACAGGGGTCGACCGGCGACTTCTAGGCGCCGTGGCGGGCGAGCATGTCCCGCCGGAAGTGCTCGTCCAGGCGGGCGTCGATCGCAGCTGCCTGCTCGTCGGTCAGGAAGACGGGGCCGCCCGCCCCCAGTGCCCCCTGCAGGACACGCGCGGCTTTGACCGCCATGGCGGTGATCTGCAGCGCCTCCTGCGGTGTGTCGGCAAGCGCGACGAGGCCGTGGTTGCGGAGGTAGATCGTCTTGGGGGGCCGGTCGCCGCGCTCGAGCAGCGCGTCGCGCAGCGCCCGGGCGAGCGGGATGCCAGGGTCGGTGTACGGGAGGAGGAGCGGGCTTGCTCCGCAGACGACGACCTGGTCGGGGAACAGTGCTCGCGTCAGGTCGGCGGCCCGCTCCGAGCAGAGGATCGCGTTCACCGCCGTCGGATGCGTGTGCGCGACGACGCGTGCGCGGCCGTAGCGCACGGCCACCGCGTGCAGCGGCGTCTCGATGGAGGGCCGCGCCGTCCCGTTGCCGTTCGCGCACGCGGCGAGCGCCTCGTTCTGCTCCTCCTCGCTCTCGGGCGGATCGTCGATCAGCGCGAGCATGGGGTCGATCCGCACCTCGAGGAAGGTGTCTCGCGTCGCGTCGCGCAGCGACGTGCCGCTCGCCTTCACGTAGAGGCGGTGCTCGTCGATCGCGGCGGACGTGTTGCCCTCGGCGAGGATGGCGTAGTCGTCCTCGGTCGCGCCGAGCTGGCGCGCGAGGGTGACGAGCTGGTCGATCACGCCTTGACCCGTTCCGGCTCGAGGGGTGCGAGGAGCTCGTCGTACGCGACGACGGCACGGCGGTCGGGCTCGATCGTCCTCGGCTCCCGCTCGGCTGCGGCGACCGCTTCCCCGGCCGAGGCGTAGACACCGCCGCCGACGCCGGCGAGGAGCGCCGCTCCGAGCAGGGTGAGCTCCTCGTGCGGCATCGCCTCGCAGACGCACCCGGTCATGTCGGCCTTGAGCTGGAGCCAGAACTCGTTGCGCTGGGCGCCCCCGGTCACGCGGAGGCGCTCGAGCGGCTGCGCGTGCAGGCGCTCGAGTACGCGCAGCTGCGACCGCAGCTGGAAGCACAGCCCTTCGAAGGTCGCGCGCGCGAGCTCCGCCCGCGTCGACGTCGTCGCGAGCCCTTCGATGCTTCCGCCCTCGGGGCGGTACGCGTACGGGCCCATCCCGCGCACGAACGCCGGGACGACACGGACACCGCGCGCGCCGATCGGCGCCTTCTGCGCCTCGGCGACGAGCCGGCTCCAGTCACCGTCGCTGCCGTAGGCGAGGTCGCGCACCCAGTTGACGACGCTCCCGCTCGGCATGAGCGCGACGCAGAGGAACTTCCCCGGGATGTGGTCCGCTTCCCAGTCGATCCCGTGCGCGAAGAACGCGTCGTTCGGCTCGAAGCGCTCGTGGCGGAGGATGACGAGCTCCCAGGTGCCCGAGACGTCGAGCGCGGTCCCGTCCGGAAGCCGCCCCGCCGCGAACGCGACCGCCTCGCCGTCGTGTCCCGCGGTGACGACGGGGATGCCCGCCGGAAGACCCGTGGCCTCGGCGGCGGCGGCCGTCACCGTGCCGACCGGGGAGCCGGGCGCGACGACAGGGGGCAGGAGCGCGGCAGGCACGCCCACCTCGTCGAGGAGACCCGTCGCGAACGTGCCCGCAGCCATGTCGAAGGCCATCGTGGTGGACGCCGCCGTCGCATCCGTGCGCTGCTCGCCCGTGAGCTTGAAGGCGACGATGTCCGGCACCATCAGCCACGTCGCGTCCTCGAGCGCCTTCGGCGCGTTGCGCCCGAGCCAGCGCCAGCGGCAGATCGTGTTGATCGGGTAGCAGTGGTAGCCCGTGAGGTCGTAGAGCCTGCGCTCGCCGATCTGCTCCACGATCGCCTCGAGATCCTCCTGCGTGCGTGCGTCGTGCCAGGAGATGACCGGGTAGCGCTGCGTCCCGTCGGGGCCGAACGGCGCGCCGTCGGCACCGAAGCCGGTGACCGCGACCGCCACGGGCTCAACGTCGACGCAGACCTCGCCGAGCGCCGAGCTGACGTCGGCCCACAGGCGCTCGGTGTCCCAGATGAACCAGCCGCGGCTCGCATCCTGCGGCACGGGCGCGTTCGCGCGCGTCGCCAGGGCGAGCAGCTCGCCCGTCTCGTCGAAGGCCCCGACCTTGATCGAGGTCGCTCCGATGTCGATGCCGATCAGCGCCTGCGTCGGCACTAGTGCCTCTC
>JAWVDX010000004.1:0-2725 GCA_033857015.1 Gaiellaceae bacterium | reverse complement strand
GGTCGAAGAGCAGGCGGACGGTGATGACGGCAAAGAGCGCCGCGGGCCAGCGTCCGGTGCGTACGAGCACCCAGGCGAGCGCGCAGCCGAGGACGAGTTGCATCGGCCGATCCCAGGAGGGGGTTCGTGCGTCGTAGACGCCGAGTGCGCGGAGCGCCGATGACCCTGCGTTGGGGATCGTGAACGACGCGACGCGCAAGCTCCGCGGGTCTGCGAGCAGGAACGGAAGCCAGGCGCCGGCGATCGTAAAGGCCCACGCGGCTGCCGCGCGGCGGCGTAGCCGAGGCTCGAGGACGAAGACGAGCGGAATGAATGCGGCTGCCCACGGCTTGCTGTCGGCGGCGCAGCCGAGCAGCAGCCCCGCGAGCACCGCGTGGTTGCGATTGACGGCGTGCAGGGCGAGCACCGCGAATGTGAGAGCGAGTACGTCGTCCAGGTGCGCGAAGTGTGCTGCGACCTCCGTCCAGATCGGCAAGAACACGACGCCGGCGAGCGCCAGCCGCTGCCTGGAGATTGCGTGAGCTCCGACGACCCGGAGCGTTCCGATCAGCCAGAGCAGGACGGGGCCGAGAGCCGTCATCAGCACGATCGCGGTGATCCGGCCATGCCAGGGATCGGCCAGACGCAGAGGCGCTGCGACCAGAAAGCTCAGCGGGCCGATCTGCAGCATCGGGTGGCTCGCGTAGAGATGGAGCCCGCCGCCGGCGCTGTTCGAGAACAAGAGGCGTGCACCGAGGTCGAAGAAGCGCCAGGAGATGCCGGGACGCCACAGATGGGGGACCATCCACGCGAGCGTCCAGACCGACAAGAGCAACCACAGGTGGGATCCGGCACGACGGCTGGTCGCCGTCAGGGAGAAGCGCTCGCTCAGGGTGTGTCCCCGAAGGCTCGCTTCGCGAGCAGACTTCGCCCCCGATCGGAAACTCGATACCGCTTTCCGTGATGCTCCACCAGTCCGCTCTCGACCAGGCGGTTCACCTGCTCGAGGAGGTGGTGATCGAGACGACGCCCGAAGTTCGAGCGCGGCACGCCGAGCGCGCCCGCCAGCCCGGAAAGGTCCTTCTCGGGCGCCGCGCGGAGGGCGCGGAGCATCTCGAAATCGGCGTGATCGTCAGGAGACGGAATGAGCACGACGCTACCGCCGTGTCTATGAGCAGCGCCTGAAAGCGCACGCACCTACATCCCAGTCCTCGGGCATCTCAGTCCTCGGGCAGAGCCGCAAATTCACGCTTCGTGCTCCTGTACCACCCCATTCCTGCAATGGGATTTTTCCATCGACCCTTCATGCTCTTCAAGGCGCTTTCGTGCGTCTCGTCACCTTTTGCGACCATCTCTTTCAGGTGGCGATCTTGCGCCTTTATGACTTCATCTGCTGTGTTCCCGTGGAGTGGGAGATCGCATGGACCACCCATTTGTTTGCATGTCATCGTCTTCATGAGGCTTCACATCCTTCTGTCGTATGACGTCATTGCACGTCTAGCGCGGAGCTGGCCTTACGCCGCGATCGTCTCCAGCACTGCGTCCACGCGGGCGAAGCCGCTCTTGGATCCTTCCTCGACGCCGTACTGCATCGTCGTGTCGCGCTCCTCGGTCGTCGCGAAGCGCATCGTCTGCGTCAGCTTCGTCCGGTCGCCCAGATCCTCGAACTCGAGCGTCTGCAGGTGGTTCTGGAACGTCTGCACGAGCCGCTCGGGCGCGTCGACCTCGCGGAACTCGCCCTCGACGACGCCGTGGGCGGTGCGGAAGCGGTACGTGCCGCCGGGACGAACGTCCATCTCCTCGACGACCGTGCCGTCGCCCCACCATTCCGGGATCAGCTTCGGGTCGGTCCAGACGGAGAACACGTGCGCGCGCGGTGCGTCGAAGATCCGCTCGACGCGGATCTCGAGCTCGTTCGGGGTGGTGACCGTTGTCTCGTTCATCAGCCCACCGCCTTCTTCACGAGCGTGCGGATCTTCGTCTCGTCGGCTGCGGTCAGCTTCGTCAGCGCGAACGCGACCGGCCACATGGAGCCTGCGTCGAGCTTCGCGCTGTCGTTGAAGCCGAGCATCGCGTACCGCTCCTTGAACTTCCCCGCGTCGCGGAAGTAGCAGACGACCTTGCCGTCCTTGGCGTACGCCGGCATCCCGTACCAGGTCTTTGGCGTGAGGCCCGGGGCTGCGGCCTTGACGAGCTCGTGGACCCGCCTGGCCGTCGCGCGGTCGGCGGGCGACATCCCGGCGATCGCGTCCTGCACCGCCTTCTCCCCGTCCTCGTTCGCCTTCAGCTCGCGAGCGCGGGCTCTCATCGCGGCCTTCTCCTCGGCCGTGAAGCCGCCGCTCTTCGCGGGCTGCTTGCCTTTCTTCGCCGTGGTGCTCATCGGTCTCCTCTCGTGCGTTCGACGACCTGCGCGAAGCGGTCGAGCCGCTGCAGCCACGTGCTGATGCCCTCGAAGGCGTAGGGCGCAAGCATGCACCTGCGGACGCGGCCGATCTTCTCGGTCGTCACGAGCTCTGCCTCCTCGAGCAGCCGGATGTGCTTCTTCATCCCGGTCAGCGTCATGCCGAAGGGCTCGGCGAGCTCGGTGATCGTCGCCCTGCCGGAGCCGAGCCGTTCGAGGACGGCGCGGCGGGTCGGGTCGGCGAGGGCTGCGAACGCGCGGTCGACGGGGGTTTGATACTGAACCATCGGGTTCATTATAGTGGATCGGCGCTGCGAAGCAACAAGGGCGCTTCTGCTTTAATCG
>JAWVDX010000003.1:0-2741 GCA_033857015.1 Gaiellaceae bacterium | reverse complement strand
CGTTCCACATCAAGAGAGGCTGAGGGTCCGGCCCTTTGACGCCTCGGCAACCTGCTCCTCATGAGCAAGGTGCCAACCCCGGACGGATGTGTCGAGCGAGACGCAAGGGAGTGATCGAGGTGCCTGCTACCAACCTACGTTGTCGTATCTGCGAAACCGAGCAGCCGCTCACCGGCATCGGGACGTGTCCGAAGTGCTTCGGGCCGCTCGACCCGGTCTATGACCTGACTGCGCTGCGTGCGACGGTCAGCCGCGAGTCCATCGAGGCCGGCCCGGCGTCGCTCTGGCGCTACGCCGACCTGCTGCCTGTCGCAGCCCCGAAAGAGCAGCGGCTCGCGCCCGGCTTCACGCCGCTCGTGTCGGCGCCGCGCCTGGCCGAGGAGCTCGGGCTCGGCGAGCTCTACCTGAAGCTCGACAACGCCAACCCGACGCACTCCTTCAAGGATCGCGTCGTCGCAGTCGCGGCCGCCAAGGCGCTCGAGCTCGGGTGCACGACGCTGTCCTGCTCCTCCACCGGCAACCTGGCCGGCGCGGTCGCGGCACGTGCCGCCGCCGAGGGCATCGAAGCAGCCGTCTTCGTGCCCGCCGGGCTCGAGCCGGAGAAGCTCGTCGCCGCCTCCGTCTACGGCGCGACGATCTATGCAGTCCGCGGCACCTACGACGACGTGAGCCGTCTGACGATCGAGCTCTCCTTCGAGCTCGAGAACTGGGGCTTCACCAACGTCGGCCTGCGCTCCTACTACGCCGAGGGCTCGAAGACGCTCGCCTTCGAGATCGCCGAGCAGCTCGGCTGGCGTTTCCCGACCGCGGTCGTGGCGCCGATCGCCTCCGGCTCGCTCTTCACGAAGGTGCGCAAGGGCTTCGAGCAGTTCCAGGCGCTCGGCCTCGTCGACGGCGAGCTGCCGCGGCAGTTCGGCGCCCAGGCGGAGGGCTGCGCTCCCGTCGCCACGGCGTTCGGCTCCGGCGAGCGCGTCCAGCCCGTCCGGCCCGACTCGCTCTGCACCTCGCTGGCGATCGGCTCGCCTGCAGACGGCGACCTTGCCGTCCAGGTGGCGAACGAGAGCGGCGGCGCAATCTTCTCGATCGCCGAGGAGGAGATCGGCCTCAACATCCGCGAGCTGGCCGCCTCGAGCGGCGTCTGGGGCGAGTCGGCCACCGGCGTCACCTTCGGCGGGCTCAAGGCGGCGGTCGAGGCGGGGCAGCTGGGCTCGGGGGACACCGTCGTCCTGCTCGTGACCGGCGACGGCCTCAAGACGCCCCAGCTCGTCGCGGAGACGTGCGAGCCGGTCGAGATCGACGCAGACGCGGATGCGCTGCTCGATCGCCTCGGCGTGACCGTCGCCTGATCCTTCAGTCCGGGAGCCCATTAGCCGAAGACGTAGGAGCAATCAGAAAACTTTTACTTTCAAAGTCGCTTTACTTTTTGTACTATCTTCATTCCGTATAGGAGTCAGAACCGGTCTTATGAGTGAACTCACCCGCCCACGCAGAGAGAAGCCACCGGCCGACTGGGACCTCGTCCTCAAGCGGAACCCGGTCGAGCGCATCAAGCAGGAGAAGGCGCCGCTCGGCATCCGCGACGAGCTCCCTGCGCTCATCGCGCTCGGCTACGAGAGCGTGCCGGAGGAGGACATCGTCCGCCTCCAGTGGTGGGTCCTCTACCACGACAAGCCGAAGATCGGCACCTTCATGCTGCGCATCAAGATCTCGAGCGGGATCCTGCCGCCCGAGAAGCTGCGCGCGATCGGCGAGGTGTCCAACAAGTACGGCAAGGGCGACGGCGAGCTCTCGACCCGGCAGTGCATCCAGCTGCACTACCTGACGCTCGCCAACCTGCCGGACGTGTTCGCAGATCTCGACGCGGCCGGAATCACGACCGCCGGCGGCTGCGGCGACACGGTGCGCAACATCACCGGCTGCCCCGTCGCCGGGATCGACGCGCACGAGCTCTTCGACTCGACCGACCTGATCGCCGAGGCCTCGAGCTTCTACTACGGGAACCCCGACTTCGCGAACCTGCCGCGCAAGCACAAGTACACGATCGCCAGCTGCGCGGATCGCTGCAACGCGCCGGAGATCAACTGCGTCTCGCTGATCGGCGCCGTCCACGACGGCGTCGAGGGCTACAACCTCCGCGTCGGCGGCGGGCTCTCCTCGGTGCCGCGGATCGCGCAGGACACCGGCGCGTTCGTCCCCAAGGACGAGGCGATCGAGGTCCTGGGCGCGGTCACGAACGTGTGGAGCGAGGACCTGCGCTATCGCGTCTCCCGCGTAAAGGCGCGGCTCAAGTTCATGGTCGACGACATCGGCGCCGACGGCGTGCGCGAGCGTGTCGAGGCGAAGCTGGGGCGCAAGCTCCAGGACATCCAGCTCGCCCCGATCACGAGCCAGCCAGGCACGCACGTCGGCGTGCACGCGCAGAAGCAGGAGGGGCTCTCCTACATCGGCGTGCCGGTGCACCTGGGGCTCATCTCCGGCGACCAGATGATCGCGATCGCGAACCTCGCGGAGTCCGTCGGCGGCGACGTGCGCGTCACGCGCCAGCAGAACTTCATCGTCACCGGCGTCCCGAACGAGCGCGCCGACGACGTGATCGCCCAGATCGAGGAGATCGGCTTCTCGCTGAAGGTCAACGGGATCCGCGGCGGATCGACCGCCTGCACCGGCGAGCCGCACTGCAACTTCTCCGTCGGCGAGACGAAGCAGCGCCTCGGGAAGCTGATCGAGCACCTCGAGGGCGT
>JAWVDX010000002.1:0-6191 GCA_033857015.1 Gaiellaceae bacterium | reverse complement strand
CCGCGGGGAAGGCGTTGTACCAGAGGAAGCCGATCAGCCCGCCGATCAGCGCCGCCGCCAGCAGGGCCAGGTCGAGCCGCGAGGTCGAGCGCAGCCCCGGGCTCGGGCTCGAGCGGATGAAGGCGATTACGCTCATCGCCATGAAGGTGAAGAGCGAGATGATCCCGGTGCCCGAGGCGAGCCCGTCGAGGCCGTCCGTGAGGTTCACGCCGTTCGCGCTGCCCGCGATGATGAAGAAGAGGAGCAGGTACCAGCCGGGGCCGAGCGGGAGGTGGCCGAGCGCCGGGATGTAGACCCAGGTCGGGTAGTGCATGTGGTGGGCGAGCAGCCCGGTGCCGAGCGTGATGAGCGCGAGCAGGAGCAGCTTCCAGCGGCCGGAGAGCCCGAGCGAGCGGCGGTGGCGGTACTTGATGAAGTCGTCGAGGAAGCCGATCAGCCCGCAGCCGACGGCGATGAACGCGACGGTCAGCGAGGCGAGCGTGTAGTGGCTGAGCGCCAGGAACGGGAACATGGCGCAGAGCAGGATCAGGAGCCCGCCCATCGTCGGGGTGCCCTGCTTGGTCACGTGTCCCTGCGGCCCTTCCTCCCTGATGTGCTGGCCCATCTCGTTGCGGCGCAGGTACTCGATGAAGGTCGGGGCGACGACGATCGAGGCCATCATCGCGACGATGGCTGCGACTAGGACGCGGACCATTAGGCGATGTTCTCCGCGAGGCGCTCGAGGCCTACGGAGCGGGAGCCCTTGACGAGGATCGCGTCACCGGGGTGGCGCAGCTCCTCGAGCAGGGGCGCGGCGGCCTCGGCGTCTGCGGCCCAGAGCGTCTCGACGCTGCCGTTCGTCCCGGTGAGGTAGGCGCTGGCCTCCTCGCCCACCGCCAGCACCGCTGCCACGCCGAGCTCCGCCGCGAGCGCGCCGATCTCCTCGTGGTAGGCGGGCGCGCCGGGGCCGAGCTCGGCCATCGTCCCGAGCACGGCGAGGCGGCGGCGCTTCCCGGCTCGCGCGGTCAGGTGCTCGAGGGCGGCGCGCATCGACATCGGGTTGGCGTTGTAGGCGTCGTTGATGAGGAGCCCGCCGTCGGCGAGCGCGGTCTCCTCGCCGCGCCAGCGGGAGAAGGCGATCTGGCTCGCTCCCTCCTGCGCGCGGTCGAGCGGCAGGCCGAGCGCCTCGTAGGCGAGGAGCGCCGCGGCGAGGTTCTGCGCGTGGTAGCGCGCGGTGAACGGGACGTCGAGGGTGACCGGCGTGCCGCGAACGTCGATCGTGACGCGCGCGCCGTCGCCCTTCGTGCGGAGCTCGAGCACGCTCGACGCGCCGAAGAAGCGCAGCTTGAGCGCGGGCCAGTGGCGCGTGAGCTCGGGATCGTCCGGCACGATCCCGATGCCGCCTGGCTCGAGCCCGCGGAGGAGCTCCGCCTTGGCCTCGGCGACGCGCTCGACGGTGCCGACGAGCTCGAGGTGGACGGGCCCGATCCCCGTGATGACGCCGAGATGCGGGCGCACGACCCGGCAGGCTTCGGCGATCTGGCCCATGCCGCGCATCCCGATCTCGACGATGCAGAGCTCGGTGGCGGGCTCGATCCGGCAGACGGTGAGCGGGATGCCGAGCTCGTTGTTGAAGCTGGCCTCGGCGGCGACGGTGCGCAGATGCGGAGCGCAGAGCGCGGCGAGGATGTCCTTCGTCGAGGTCTTCCCGGTCGAGCCGGTGATCGCGACGACGCGGGCTGGCGAGCGCTCGCGGACGAGCCGGGCCAGCGTTGCGAGCGCCGCGAAGGGGTCGTGCGGGACGAGCGCCACCGCCCCGCGGGCGCGCGCGTCGGCGATGAAGCCGTGGCCGGCGCCGACGGCGACGAAGAGGTCGCCCGGCTCTGCGCGCCGCGAGTCGATCGTCACGCCGGTGATCTCGTCCACCGTCCCTTCGAGCACGCCGAGGCCCCGCAGCTCGTAGAAGGGAAGCGGGATCACGAGGCGGTCCGCGTCTTGCGCAGCGCCGCGCGCGCGACCTCGCGGTCGTCGAACGGGTGCTTGACGCCGTCGATCTCCTGCCCCTGCTCGTGACCCTTGCCGGCGATCACGACCACGTCGCCTGCGACGGCGGTCCCGATCGCCCGCTCGATCGCGGTGCGCCGGTCGAGCTCGACCTCCAACGTCCCCGGCTCGGCCCCGGCCAGGATCTCCGCGACGATGTCCTCGGGCCGCTCGCTGCGCGGGTTGTCCGTCGTCACGAGCGGGAGGTCCGCGAGCTCGGCGGCGATCGCCCCCATCAGCGGGCGCTTGCCCCGGTCGCGGTCGCCGCCGCAGCCGAAGACGCAGATGAGCCGACCCTCTGCGAGCTCGCGCGCGGTGCGGAGCACGTTCTCGAGCGAGTCAGGCGTATGCGCATAGTCGACCACCACCGGGAACGGCTGCCCCTCGTCGACCGCCTCGAAGCGGCCCGGCACGCCGGGAAGCGCCGCGACGCCAGCGGCGATCGCCTCGTCGGTCACGCCGAGGAGCCGCGCCGCGCCGACCGCGCCGAGGACGTTCAGCACGTTGAAGCGCCCGTGCAGCCGCGTTGCGAGCTCGAGCTCGCCGATCCGCAGCCGCGTCCCTGCGGCCGTCATGTCGAGATCGTCGGGGCGCAACTCCGCGCCGGGGCCGAGCCCGAAGCGGACGAGCCGCTCGTGGCCGACGGCGAGCAGCTCCGCGGCGAGGCGGCTCCCGTACGGGTCGTCGACGTTGATCGCCGCCGGCGGGATGTCCTCCCCGCCCAGGAATAGACGGCGCTTCGCCTCGAAGTAGCGCTCCATCGTCTCGTGGAAGTCGAGGTGATCCTGCGTCAGGTTCGTGAAGACGAGCGCAGCGAAGCGGACGCGGTCGAGCCGCCGCAGCTCCGAGGCGTGCGAGGAGGCCTCGATCGCGGCGCTGCGGTTGCCCGCGTCGAGCATCGCCCGGAACGTGCGGTGGAGGTCGATCGCCTCCGGTGTCGTGCGCACCGCCGGTTGGGCCGAGTCGCCGATCCGCGTCTCGATCGTCCCGAGGAGGCCCGGGTGAAGGCCGGCGGCCTCGAGGATCGCGTGGACGAGGTAGCTCGTCGTCGTCTTGCCGTTCGTGCCGGTGATCCCGACGACGGGCAGCTCGTGCGTCGGCTGGCCGAAGAAGGCATCGGCTGCGACGGCCATCGCCGCGCGGCTATCGGCAACCACGAGCTGTTGGACGTCCAGCTCCAGCGGCCGCTCGACGACGAGCGCCACCGCCCCGCGCCCGACCGCATCCCCGGCGAAGTCGTGGCCGTCCGCCCGGGTGCCCGGGACGCAGAAGAAGAGGAAGCCGGGCTCGACCGCCCGCGCGTCGTAGGCCAGGCCGAGCACCTCAACCGGTGCGAGCCGAACGACGTCAGCCGGGTCGAGCGCCGTCGCGAGACGCTCCAGGTTCATCGGAGCGGGAGTCTACCCTCAGCCACGGGCGTGCCCCTCCTGGGAGGATCTGCAAAAACCACTCTATTGCGGCGCTTTTGCCTCGTCGCCTCCACCCGGCGCATCCGGGATGACCTCGAGGTACTGGAGATCGAAGCGGGCGATGTCCGAGAACGCCGGGGCCGCGACGACGCCGCCCCAGATCGAGCCCCGCGGCGAGTCCACCGACACGAGGATCACGAGCCGCGGGTTCGTGGCCGGCACCGCGCCGACGAACGAGGCGACGTAGTCGCGCGTGGAGTAGCCGCCCTTCCCGTCCGGCTTGGCTGCGGTGCCCGTCTTACCGGCGACGTGGTAGCCCGCGACCCGGGCCAGCGTGCCGGTGCCGACCGCCTCGTCGACGACGCCCTGCAGCATCTTCATCATCTCCTGGGCCACGCCCTCCGATACGACTCGGCGGTGCTTGAGCTTCGGCCCCTTCTGGCCGGCGACGTGGTCGACGATGTGGGGCTGCTCCCAGACGCCGCCGTTCGCGATCGCCGCATAGGCGGCGGCCATCTGCAGCGGCGTCACGGCGAGGCCCTGGCCGATCGGGATGTTCCCCTCGACGGAGCCGTACCAGTGCTCGACCGGCGGCACGTTGCCCGCGCTCTCCCCGGGGAAGTCGATCCCGGTCGCCTTGCCGAAGCCGAACCGCTCGATCCAGCGCGCCAGGCTGGCCTTGCCCAGGAGGCGCGACAGCGTGATCGCGCCCACGTTCGAGGAGTGGGAGAGGATGTCCGCGACGGTCAGCCGCTCCGTCGGCCGCCGCTCTGCGTCGTGGATCACCTTGTCCGCGACGTGGATCGAGTACGGGAGCGTGAACGGCGTCCGCGGCGTCACGACGTGCTCCGAAAGCGCGCCCGCGACGGTCACGAGCTTGAAGGTGGAGCCGGGCTCGTAGGTGTCCGTGACAGCCCGGTTGCGATGGAGCGCCTGCGGCGCGGCGGCGGCCTTGTTCACGTCGTAGGTCGGCACGCTGGCCATCGCGAGCACCGCGCCGGTGCGCGGGTCGAGCACGATGGCAGTCGCGCCTTTCGCTCCCCAGTGCGCGACGGTGCGGCGCAGCACCTGCTCGGCGTCCTGCTGGATCGTGTGGTCGAGCGTCAGGACGAGGTCGCTCCCGTCCTGCTCGGGCCGCGACTTGAGCACGTTGATCGTCTGCCCGCTGGGGTCCTTGACGATCGTCTCCTCGCCCGGCCTGCCGCGGAGGGCATTGTCGTAGCCAAGCTCGAGGCCCTCGAGCCCCTTGTTGTCGACGCCGGCGAAGCCGACGAGCTGCGGCGCCACGGTCTGCAGCGGATAGACGCGCTTCTCCTCCGGATAGGAGCCGACGCCGAGCAGCTTCAGCGCGAGCAGCTTCTGCGCCTTGACCGAGTCGGCCTGGCGGGCCACGTAGACGAAGCTGGACTTGCGGTTCGCGAGCGCGCGGGTCAGCGCGGTGGCGTCCACGCCGAGGAAGGTGTGCGCGGCGCGGACGAGCGCCCGCGGGTTCTTGACGTGGCGCGGATCGGCGTACACCGTCGTGCGCTGCTGCCCGACGGCGAGCTCGAGCCCGCGCTGGTCGAGGATGGAGCCGCGCCTAGCCGGAAGCGTCACGACCTCGGTCTGCTGGTTCGCGGCGAGCCGGTCGAGCGAGCTCGCCTGGACGCCCTGGATCCAGACGGCCCGCGCCAGGGTGGCGGCGAAGGCGGCGGCGAAGAGGAGCGCGAGCAGCCGGATCCGGCGGTTCGCGGTCCGCGCGTCGCTCACTTCGCGGTGCGCGGCAGCGGGACGATGCTCGTGTCGGACGAAGGCGCGAGCACCTGGCCGGCCCGGCGCGCCTCGACGCCCACCCGGGCGTCCGAGAGCCGGGCGGAGAGCTTCGCCGCCGAGTCAGAGGTCTGCGAGAGGAGCGCGGACCGCTCCTGGTTGAGGTGATTCAGCTTCATACGCTGCTGGAGGCCGGCGACATTGATAGCGATGACCCCGGCCAGCAGCACGCCGAAGAGGACGATCCAGACGACCCCGCTCGCGACGCGGCTCTGCTGAGCTTGCCGCTTGCGCGGCTGCGGGCGCGTGCGCGGCGGCCGCGACGGAGCGACCGGTGCGTGCTCGACGCGTGCGTGGGCGGCCCAGGAGGTCATACCTTGACCGCCACGCGCAGGCGCGCCGAGGCGGCACGCGGGTTCCGGGCGACCTCGCGGTCGGTCGGGCGGACGGGCTTGCGGCTGAGCGTGCGGAGCTCCGGCTCGTGCCCGCAGACGCAGATCGGCAGGCCGGGCGGGCAGATGCAGCCGCGCTCGCGCTCGCGCATGAACTGCTTGACGATCCGATCCTCGAGCGAGTGGAAGCTGATGACGGCGAGCCGCCCGCCGGGGCGGAGCATGGCGAGTGCCGCCGGCAGCGCCGTCTCGAGCTCGCCGAGCTCGTCGTTGACCGCGATCCGCAGGGCCTGGAAGACGCGCTTGGCCGGGTGCCCGTCGCCGAAGCGGGCGGGCGCCGGGATCGCGCTGCGGATCAGGTCGACGAGCTCGCCGGTGCGCTCGAGCGGCTGCTGCTGGCGGCGGCGAACGACGGCGCGGGCGATCGGGCGGGCGAAGCGCTCTTCTCCGTAGCGGCGGAAGATCGAGGCCAGCTCCTGCTCGGAGCTCTCCTCGAGCAGCTGCTTGGCGGAGAGGTCGATCGTCGGATCCATGCGCATGTCGAGCGGCGCGTCGATCGAGTAGGAGAACCCGCGCTCCGGCCGGTCGAGCTGCATCGACGAGACGCCGAGGTCGAGGA
>JAWVDX010000001.1:0-3649 GCA_033857015.1 Gaiellaceae bacterium | reverse complement strand
GAGCTCCGCCGGCTCTGTGCCGCGGTGATACCAGCAGCCGAGGCCGAGCGGGCCCTCGGCACGGAGCGCGGGCGGGGGCAGAACGTGCCGACCGCGGCGCGTTGCTGTGAGCGTGCCGGCGAGCTGTCCGCCGCCCTCCTGTGGCTCGACCCGGATGTCGGGCACCGCCGCCTGGCGCAGCCGGCCCGCCCCGGGGAGGTCGGTCTCCGTGGCGACCGTGAAGGGTGCGGCGACTCCGCGCGCGAGGAACGGCGGGAAGGTGGAGCGGAAGACCGGGTGCGCGCGCGCCTGGAGCGCGTCCACGACGATGCCCGTGAGCACCGCCAGCGCGAGCAGCGCCGCGATCGGCCCGGTGAGGACGAGCGCCAGCGCGGCGACCGCGACGAGGAGCCCCGCGGCGCGCGGCGTCGGGCTCATCGCGGGACGGGCACGCTCGCGACCGCCGCGTGCACGGCCTCGTCGGCGCCGTAGCGCTCGAGCTCGGCCTCGGGACGCAGCACCAGCCGGTGGCGCAGCACCGGAAGCGCCACGGTCACGACGTCGTCAGGCGTGACGAACGAGCGCCCGCCCAGGAGCGCGGTCGCCTTGGCCGCGGCGAGGAGGTGCACCGCGGCGCGCGGGCTTGCACCGAGCTCGACGCTCGGCAGCGAGCGGGTGCGGCGCACGATCGCGAGCACGTACTCCGCGACCTCGTCGCTAACAGCCACCGCGTCCACCTGCTGCTCCGCGGCGGCGAGCTCGGACGCCGAGACGACCTGCTGCACCGCGTCGAGGCTGGACTGCCGGACACCGTGCCGCGGCAGGTCGAGCATCGCGCGCTCGTCCCGCTCGGCCGGGTAGTCCATCACGATCTTGAAGAGGAAGCGATCGAGCTGCGCCTCGGGGAGCGGGTACGTCCCCTCGTACTCGATCGGGTTCTGGGTCGCCACGACGAGGAACGGCGCCGGGAGCGGATGGCCGACGCCTTCGACGCTGACCAGGCGCTCCTGCATCGCCTCGAGGAGCGCGGCCTGCGTCTTCGGCGGCGTGCGGTTGATCTCGTCGGCCAGCAGCACGTTCGTGAAGACGGGGCCCTGCCTGAAGGCCAGCTCGCCGCCGCGCAGCGTGACCGTTCCCGTCAGGTCGGACGGGAGCATGTCGGGCGTGAACTGCACGCGCCGGAACTCGAGCGCCATCGCCCGTGCGGTCGTGTTCGCGAGCAGGGTCTTGGCGAGGCCGGGCGGCCCTTCGAGGAGGACGTGCCCGCCCACGGCAGCCGCCACGAGCAGCTGCTCGATCACCGAGTCCTGCCCGACGACGACCTTGCTCACCTCCGCCACGAGGCGGTCGCGGAGCTCATTCACCGGCTCTCCTTCCTCCGTGCATTCGCCTGATCTTCGCAGCCGTGCGCCCGAGCGCGAGGACCGACGCGTCGTCTCCGGCCGGGACGAGCAGGCTGCCGACGTCCCGCTCGAAGCCGAGCTCCCGTGCGGTCCCGCGCAGCGCCTCGTCCTCATCCGCCACGCCGCCCACGGTCGCGAGCTGCTTCCGCGACGCGAGGCGGAGGGGCTCGAGTGCGTCCGCCCGGTCGCGGGTGAGAGCCACGCTGCGCGCAATCGACTCGACGTACTCGATGCGCGCCGGAGGCAGCGGCCGGGCGGCGAGCTCAGGCGGGCCGAGCCGGCGGAAGCGCGCCGCGACGAAGACGGCGGCCGCGAGCGCGAAGAGGGCGAAGGCCCAGCGGAAGCGATCGGGCAGCGCGGCGAGGCCGCTCGCGGGCGCGTAGCCGTGGATGCCTTCGAGGAAGACTGCCAGACCCAGGGTGTCGGTCTTCCCCAGTTCCCTTAGCTGAGGCGGGCCTGCGAGACGCACGCCGAGCGCGGCGTTGTCCGCCTTCGCCAGCAGCTCGTTCGTGAGCGGGCTCGCCGTCGCGAGCAGGTCGATCGTACCCCTGCCGCGCGTGGCCTCGACCAGCAGGGAGCGGTCGCCGGAGCCGAGGAGCGCGCGACCTCCTCCGGGCGACGTCCAAGAGCCGGGTGAGGCGCTTTCGACCCGCGAGATCCCGGCAGTCGTCTCGCTGGAGGCGAGCGGGCGGCTCACCGGCAGCCGCTCGGAGCTCCAGCTCGGCGGGCTGTCGAGCAAGGCGGCGATCCAGCCCTTCCGGGCGAGCTTCCCCGAGACGACCAGGCGGCCGCCTTCCTCGACGAAGCTACGCAAGGCCTTCGCATCCGCGCGCGACAGGGCGGTCGCCCCCAGCGCGAAGACTGTCTCGATCGGCCGCAGATCCGCCTGCGCCTGCGCCGGCGACTCGCGCACTCGCTCGACGCGCACGCCCGCGCGGGCAAGCAGCTCGGCGTACGCAGCCACGCCCTGAGGTGTCGTCGCATAGGACGACTCCGGCGGGCCCGACGGGTTGCCCGCGAGCAATCGCGCCCCGAGGACGAGCGCGACGAGGCTCGCCGCAGCCACCGCCAGCCCGAGCGCGAGCTTGCGCCCGTTCACGCAGCGCCCGCCGTGCGGAGCACCTGCTGCCAGTCGTCGCGGCTCATCGCGACGTCGACGGGCTGCGCGGGACGCCGTCCGTAGACGACCTCGTCGAACACCTGCGCTGCGCGGTCGAACTCGCTGGAACGCAGGCGGCGTGACAGCTCGCGGGACGTGAGGATCCCGCTCTCCGGCACGGCGCGGGCCCGCTGCAGCCGGAGCACGCCCGCACGGAAGCGCAGCCGCAACGCGAGCTCCAGGTCGCCGGCCTGCTCGGCGGCGTTGGCAGCGTGCTCGAGCGTCGCGGGGCTCGTTCGAGCTTCCGTCGGCGCCGCTCCGGGTCTGCTCGGGACGAGCCGCCGATCGCGGCGCCGCGCGAGCGAGCGCACGACCACGATCGACACCCCCACGACGACCGCCGCGACAACCGTCCAGAACACGCGCGCATCGATCGGGACGTGGCGCGCAAGCCGCGCGAGCGCCCGACCGATCGGCGCTACGAGCCGGCCCAGAGCGTCGAGGAGCGGGCGCAGCGGCTGGGGCGGCTTGCTCTCGTGGAAGCGCCGCTCGGCCAGGATCCGCCGCGCCTCGGCCCGCGCGCTTCCCGGGTTGCCGGGATCAGCAGCCCGTGCCGCGCCCGCGCGCAGGAGGAGGAGCAGCGCGGCCGTGACGCCCGCGGCACCCCTCACGAGGCCGGCGGATCGCCGCCGAATCCCCAAGCCGGTGCAGCCGCAGGCGGCGGCTCCGAGCCGATGCCCTGCGCGAAGAGCGCCAGGTCGAGGCCCTCCTTGCGAACGCGCAGATCGACGTAGAGGATCGTGTGGTACGCGGCCGAGAACGGGGTCGTCAGCACTGCCACGAGCGTCCCGCTGAGCACGCCGTTGACGAACCGTGCGGCCCAGTTCCCGCTCGTTGCGAGGTCGAGCGCACCCAGCACGCCGGTGATGACCGCGGAGAGCACCGCTGCGAGGATCCCGCCGACGACGAGCAGCCCGCACGTCGGCCACCAGCGGCCCTTGACGAGGTCGCGCGAGCGGCTCAGTGCCTTCCAGCCGCGGGCGTCCTCCGAGAAGAGCACGGGGACCGCAACGGCGAAGCCGACCAGGAGCCAGACGCCCGGCACGATGCAGAGGACGAACCCGATCACCGTGACGAAGCCGCCCGCGATCGCGATCCAGATCATCGA